>JBFFCO010000011.1:0-12056 GCA_041559835.1 Minisyncoccia bacterium
AAAAATATGATTAGAATATTAGGGGTAAATATCCCAGAAGAAAAAAGAATAGTTGTTGCCCTCACATATATATTTGGAATAGGGCCAACATTAAGCGAAAAGGTGTTAAAATCAGCCGGCATTTCTTTTGATAGAAGAGCAAAGGAATTGAAAAGTGATGAAATTAATAAAATCCAAGAAATTATAGAGAAGGAATATAAGACAGAAGGAGATTTGAAAAGAGAGGTGAGAGGCAATATTGATAGATTAAAGCAAATAAATAGCTATCGCGGATCAAGGCATGCAAAGAGAATGCCTGCTCGCGGACAAAGAACAAAAACAAATAGTCGAACCGTTCGCGGTAATGTCCGAAAGACAGCTGGTAGTGGAAAAAGGAAGATAGGTCTTAAGTAAATTACTTGACTTTTTGATATTTAAGTTTTAAATTATTTTTTATGGGAAAGAAAAGAGTTATATCTCAAACAAGTGAAGAGGCATTGAAGGAGGTTGATGCTTTAAAATCAGCCAAGAAGCAAAGCGATGAATCAATCTCGACAAAAAAGGTTGTTAGCCGGTCGGGACGAATTTATATTTCCGTGAGTTATAATAATGTTCGCATTGTTGCCACAAATGAAAAAGGTGATGTTGTCGCATGGAGCACAAGCGGCCATTTAAAGTTTAAGGGTCCAAAAAAAGCAACACCTTTTGCAGCATCTCAAGTGGCAGAGAATCTTCTTCAAAAGATAAGCAAATCAGGGCTTAATAATTTTGAGGTTTTTGTTAAGGGTATTGGAAGCGGAAGAGATTCTGCATTAAGGACATTATCTTCTAAGAATGTTAATATAACTCAAATTTCTGACATCACACCAATTCGTCATGGTGGATGTCGTCCAAGAGCAGAAAGAAGAGTGTAGGGCGAAGTAAAAATATCTTATTAAATAAATAATCTTATGATATTAGATAAAAGATGTAGACAATGTAGAGCCAAAGGAGAAAAACTTTTCTTGAAAGGGGAGAGGTGTTTTTCGCCTAAGTGCTCATTTCTTAAGAGGCCTCATAAGCCCGGAATGAAAAGCACTGCTCGTCCAAAATCTATTTCTGAATATGGAAAACAATTATTAGAAAAGCAAAAGGCAAAATTAATTTATGGAATTAATGAAAGGCAAATGAGGAGATATTTCAAAGAAGCAAGCAAGAAGAAGGGCTCCACAAATGAGTTGTTATTTTCAAGATTAGAAATGAGGTTGGATAATATAGTCTTTCGTTCGGGATTAGCTGATGCCAGAAGTTTGTCTCGGCAAATGGTTTCGCACGGGCATTTTTTGGTAAATGGCAGAAAGTCAAAGATTCCATCAAGAGAAATAAGGGTTGGCGATGTTATATCAATTCGCCCTGAGAGTTCTAATAAGAAAATATTTGGTGATTTGGCGGGGAAGTTAAAGAAGCAGGAGGTTCCAAATTTTTTGGAAATTGATAAGGATAAATTTGAGATTAAGGTTGTTTCAGTCCCAATGATGGATGATTTAAAGCCCAATTTCAACACCAGCCTAATCGTAGAATTTTATTCCAAATAGTAGTTGGTAGTTTTTAAGAATGGGGCAGAGATAAGCCCGATAAACCCTTTGACAATTATTTTTTTAGTAGTAATATAGAAAAGTATTTAGTAGAAAGGCGAAACAATCTATGAGTTGATATAGAGTGGTATTAATATCATCTTTCTTGCTGATTTTGTCGGTAAAGAGAGATGTAAATCAGTCGTTTTATTAATTTGTTTTAAGTACTTTGAATTACAAAATTTATTAATAAATTTCTGCCCCCCGCCTTCGGCGGGGGGCAGAAGTAGCATCAATATCTTTCTTATTATTTCGTAATTCGAAATTATAATAATAAAAATCTTATGATTTTACCAAAAAAACCAAAAGTTGTTGAAGAAAAAGACAACTTCGCAATATTTGAAATAGAGGGGCTATATCCCGGATATGGTCTCACATTAGGCAATGCATTAAGAAGAGTGCTCTTGTCCTCATTGGAAGGTGCAGCCATCACAAGTGTTCAAATCAAGGGAGTAAGCCATGAATTTTCCACCATTGATGGAGTGATGGAGGATGTTGTTCAAATCATTCTCAATCTAAAAAAGATTAGAGTCTCTCTTTTTTCTAACGAACCACAAAAAATAACATTATCTGCTAAGGGAGAAAAAGTTGTTACAGCAAAAGATATAAAAGAAAACTCCAATGTAGAAGTTTTAAATAAGGATGCTCATATTGCCACATTATCAAGTAAAAAATCATCATTGGAAATGACAATGATTGTAGAAAGAGGATTAGGATATTCTCCTTCTGGGACAAGAAGTGAGGAGAAATTATCAGTTGGGAACATTAGTTTGGATGCCCTTTTCTCTCCGGTTATGAAGGTAAATTATGAAGTGAAAGATATGAGAGTGGGCGACAGAACTGATTATAATAGATTAAGATTGTTTATTGAAACTGATGGATCTCTCACTCCAAAATTAGCTCTAAAAAAGTCAGTCAATATTTTATTGGGTCATTTGAAGGTGGTAGGCGATTTAGGAATTGATGATGATGGCGAATTATCTTCTTCTGATGATGAGGGCAAAAACAAGGATGAAGAAAATGAGACAAAGAGGCATGACTTTTTGATTTATGATGGCGAGGAGCCAGCAGGCGAAGGCAGGGGCTCCGACGATGATTATTTCCCAGCCAAAGAAAAAGAACCATCAAAAAAGAGCAAGAGCAAGAAAAAATAATCGAATATTATGAAAAATTTAAAGACTGGACGAAAATTTAATAGAAAAAAGGGACAAAGAAGATCATTCTTAAAGCAGATGATGGCTAATTTGATATTAAATAAGAAAATAGAGACAACGGAGGCAAGAGCAAAGGAAATAAGGCAGAAATTAGAGAAAGAAATCACTCTTGCGAAAAAACAAAATTTAGCAAGTTTGAGATTATTAATAAGTCGATTAGGGGAGAAGTCGGCATTTGAACTCCAAAAGAATGTTGCCCCCAAGTTTGAGAATAGGAATGGTGGTTATTTGAGAATTATAAAAAGTCCTGTTTTGACAAAGAGGGATGGAAGTAAAAAGGCCGTTATTGAGTTCGTTGAGTAGTACCCGCCCGCCTGAGGCGGATGTGCCACCTTCGTCAACCCGCCTTCGTCAAGACTTCGGCGAGGCGAAGTAAAAAATATGAGGGAGATAAAGATTGATGCGGAAAATAAAATAATTGGGAGATTGGCAACAAAGATTGCTGTTCTTTTGTGTGGTAAGGATTTGCCATCATACAACCCAAGATTAGAAGGAGATACGAAAGTTATCATTGAAAATATAAAGAAGGCGAAATTTTCTGGAAATAAATTTGAAAAAAAATTATATAGAAGGCATACTGGGTATATCGGTCATCTAAAAGAATTTACAGCAAAACAAGTTTTTGAAAAAGATCCAAGAATATTATTGCAAAAAGCAGTAATGGGGATGTTGCCTAAAAATAAGTTGAGGGCGAGGAGAATAAAAAATTTAGTTTTTTCGAATTATAATTAGACAAATATGGAAAAAAAATCTACATCTACAAAAAAAACTGACACTACAAAAAAAGTTGTTAAAAAAAGTGGGTCAGCGACAAAAAAAGAAAAATACTATGAAGCAGTAGGAAGAAGAAAAACTTCTACGGCGAGGGTTCGTTTATTTACAAAAAAGAAAGGATTTACAATAAATGATAAGGAGTATAAGGAATATTTTCCAATTCTTAGACTTCAGAAAAAAGTCAATATTCCTTTTGATAAGATGAATATTGAGGATAAGTTTGGTGTCTCTGTTAAGGTTGTCGGGGGAGGAATTAATTCCCAGTCCGATGCTATTAAGTTGGGAATTAGCAGGGCATTAGTAAAATTTAACCCAGATTTTAAGAAACGGCTTAGACGAGTTGGGCTTCTCACTCGTGATGCAAGGGAGGTGGAGAGAAAGAAGCCAGGGCTTCGCAAAGCCCGAACTGCCCATCAATGGAGTAAGAGGTAGTTTTTTGAATACAACCTATTGACAAAAAATAAAATATAGTCATAATTTAAAAAAGTCCGAACTTGCTCATTATTGGGGCAGGAGGCATTTTAAAAATGTCCTATTATATGTGATTTTTCTATAATAAAAAAATATGAAAAAAATATTATTGTTTCTCATTATTATTTCTTTAATTATTATCTATATCCCCGTTCATTCTCAGGAATTTGGGTCAATGCCAATTCCTCAAGACAAACCAAGTGGTCCGGTAGATGAAGTTTTAGCTGAAATAACAGTTATTTCTATCAAAGAACAATTTGTTAGTAGCGGACAAATATCTAAGGTTAGGGTGGATAAAATTTTGGATTATAAAAGATATCCTGATGCATATTGGGGTAAAATAGAGTCGGGAGATGAAATTTGGGCAAGGGTTTATTCAAATGCTGAAGCAAGGGTTGAAGTTAGCAGTCAATCAAGTGTAACAAATTTGAGCACAGGACAACAAACAGGGCTAAATACCCTAAAAACCATAGTGAGCCTCGGTTTGGTTGTTAATAAAAAATATTTTGCGAATTTAAAATCATGTTTTTCTAATCCTAATGTTGGCCTATCTTGTGTTTATGAAGGGTGGTCAGCCTCTCTTTATCCAATTGATTCGCCGCCATCAATAATTCCAAGCCAACAACTTCCCGGTCAAAATCCACCAACTATTGATGCAATTTATCCAATTGATTCGCTGCCATCAACAACCCCCTTGGGTCAAAAAAATCTAAATTTACCAATTGCTGGCAATCAATATACTGGATTAGAAGAAAGATGGCTTCAAATAGGAGAGGATGTTGTCTTAAGTGGTTTAGATAAAATAAAATTAACCTTAATCAATATAGATTTTTGTTCTAGTATTGATGAAGAAGGTAGGTGCATTCCCTTGGCGACCCTTATGACAAGGGCAGTGGATGGCAAGGAAAGGAAAATAGATTTGAATTTAGGAGAAAATAATGTAGGAATAACTTTTATTGAGGCTAATGAGGAGATGGGGGGAAGATTCTTAATGCCAATAACTTATCCCCTGACCCTCCCCGAATATCAATCTAATGAATTAGAGGTTATCTCTATGGAAGGGAACTCATCTGTTAGAATTAGCAGGATAAAAACAAAATTAGGTGAGGAAGAAGAAGGATCTTCTTGGGAGATATTTGTAAATGATAGTAAAAAAGAATTAATGTCAATATCAGAATTAGATAGTAGTTTTGTGATTATAGTCGATGTTGATGAGGGGATTGATAATGAACAAAGGTCTAAAAAGGAAATCTTGATTGAAACAGGTGAGATGGCTGCCATTAAGGTGGTAAACAAAATGACTGATCAAAAATGCGATGATTATCAAAAAGAATGTAATGAGTTTGGTAATGAGGTGTCTTGTCTAAAATGGAAGAATAGTTGTCAGGCACCAGTTGATCAAACTCCATGTCGAATCCTTATTTCTCAGTGTGATGAAGGCGATAAACTAGCCTGTAAAAAATACTCGTTAACTTGCCAGATAGAAGCAGTTGCCTATACATCAGAAGATATGGAAATCAAGGAAAATAAGATATTTATGAATGAGCAAGAGATCAAGGTGATGCCAGACACAGCTAGTGAAAATGCTATTGATAAATTATCTCTCAATAAAGATGTTGAAATAGAATTGAAGGATACCGGCAAGCCAGTTTATGAGGTGGTTGGCTCTCAAGAAAAAAGAATTTTAGGTCTTTTCAAAACAGCAGTAAAAGTAACAACAACTCTTAGTGCAGAAACAGGGGAGATTGAGAAAACAAAGAGGCCATGGTGGAGTTTCTTGGCATGGTAGTGAATTGAAATAAGTTTTCTTTGTTTGATAATTTTTTGAATTGATATATAATAATAGCAATGAGTAGAAATAAACAAAAAAGTTTTTATTTGTTTGCTAGACCGTCATTTCTTAGTGGAATGGCTAGAATTTTTGATTTGGGAGGAACTTTACGGACATATAATGAAAGTGAAAATGAGAGAGATGCCGATTTAAAAGCCATAAGAAAGGACTGGGAAGCAGTAGGAGGAGATATAATCATTTCTGCTAAAAAATATGAACGAGCAACAAAAGGGACCTTTGTTTATGGGTCGCAGAGTAGAAGAAAAGAGAGGGAAAATAGAGAGGGAAAAGAGGCATTTGACAAAAAATAAAATATGAAAAGAATATTATTTACATTTATTATTTTATCCATTATTATACCAGTTTCTTGGGCTAATAATATCCTAGCATGTATAAGTGTGCCCGTAGTTGAATTGAAAAATTGTAATCAGGGTGTCTTTTTTGATGACTATCAAAATAAGGAAAGTGTTTTGACCAACATAGAAAAATTAGGTGAAAATTGCGAAAAATCTCTTAGTAGTCAAGATAAGGAAATAATTAAGAATTTTGTGATAAATGGATATTCAGTAAAACAACAAACAGAAGATGAATATTCGTTATTTTTAAAAGAAATTGAAATTGCCAATCAGGAGCGACCAAAAGATTGTCTTTCTTATAAAGCATCTTCTTATATAAATGGCTGGACTGGTTATGTTAAGACCGGTTATTCTTACACTTCTGAAGGGGTTTGTTTGATTGCACAATGTGGCGGTGTTACTGATGCAGATATTATTTTTGATAATGATTTAGACGGTATAGTTATTGGTCCGCCAGTGGCGGTGAGTCCAGTTCTTGATCTTAATCAAACACCTGTGGAAGCAGAGATTATAACCTTAATCGTTGGAGAAGAGAAAAAGATATCTGATGATATTTCTTTAAAATTGGTCAAACTAATGGAAGTAGAAGGCAATGCTTTGTGTACAAAAACTAATCCGGAACCTTGTCTCAGCTATATAGAGATAAAAATGGGTAATATGTCAAAATCTACCGTAATAACTATGGAAAATTTTTATCCAATATCAAGTTTTTATCCGACAATCTCTTCTGATTTTAAAATAGGTCTGATTGACAAAAAAGATTATCAAACCGGAATTTTTGAAATACAAAAAGAAGGATTGAAGCCCGGCATAGTGGAATTAGAGCAAAAAACAACACCTTCTTCGCCTAAGCCCATTTTGGAAAGTAATATTTCTGAGCCAATTTCTTATCAAACTATTAAGCCTCAAATTGGAATAAAGGAATCAATAACAATATCATCTGACCAAATATCAATTTATAACGAAGAAAAAGAAACAGAAACAATATATAATGCTCCAACTTCGGTTGGAGAGACAAAAACAGCGATAAAAATAGAGGTTGGTGATATAGAATCGGGAAAAAGAGAAATTAATATCAAGCCAATTAAAGATAAATTAATTTTAGAAATGGTAAAAGGAGCGACTAATGAGGATTGCGAGATGTATTCATCTGAGTGCAAAAAGGGGGATGAGATTCTTTGCCAAAAATATGATTTTAATTGCTCTAATTTAGAAAAACAAACTTGTGAAAATTATCTCTTGTCTTGTAAAAAAGGCAATGAAGATGCTTGTGTTAAATGGGATTTAAATTGCAAGCAGAAAGAAGTAACCCCAGAATTTTGTGGTAAAATTTTATCTCTTTGCCAAGATGGGCTCATAGAGAGATGCAAGGAATATAATGTTTCTTGCCAACAGAAAGAAATTGTTTCTGTTTCCACCAAAGAAGTTCTTAATATTAAGGAAAATAAAATATTTATGAATGAAAAAGAGATTAAGGTGATGCCGGACACAGCTAGTGAAAGTGCTATTGATAAATTATCTCTCAATAAAGATGTTGAAATAGAATTGAAAGATACTGGCAAGCCAGTTTATGAGGTGATTGGCTCTCAAGAAAAAAGAATTTTAGGTCTTTTCAAAACAGCAGTAAAAGTAACAACAACTCTTAGTGCAGAAACAGGGGAGATTGAGAAAACAAAGAGGCCATGGTGGAGTTTCTTGGCATGGTAAGACATCTATTGACAAAAAATAAAATATGATTATAATGAGGGGACTTTTCAATTTTTTGACAAAATAATTAATTTGTCCCCTTATTAGGGCTGATAATCGCCCCAATTATCTTGTGATTTTAAATAAAAATAAGATAAATTAATAAAGATTAATTTTGAGACCCATTGTTTTTTGCGGGTTGTTTTTATTCTCATTTTTGTTTAGTTATTTTGATTGTGGATAAGCGATAGAACACCCCGTCGCCCTTTGGGCGCCACCCCTCTATTAGAGGGGAATAATACAAATAATACCCGCCTTCGTTAAAACTATGGCGGGCGAAGAAAAATATGGCTAAAAAAATAAAAGTTTTCTCAAGTGAGCCGGATGTATTAGATGGATTAAAGAATTTGCCTAATCTTTGCGAAATCCAATTAAACTCATACAACTGGCTCATAAAAAAAGGGTTTAAGGATTTATTTAAAGAAGTTTTTCCAATAAGTGATTATACCGGCAATGAATTGGAAATAGATTTTGATGGTTATTTCTTAGACCAGCCAAAATTTGACGAAATCTCATCAAAAGAAAAACGGCTCACTTATGAAGCACCCTTGAGAGTCAATTTCAAATTAACAGACAAGAAGAGCAAAAGAGAGACAAAGCAAGAAGTATATTTTGGAGACTTTCCTGTTATGACAGACAGGGGAACTTTTATTATAAACGGAGTAGAGCGAGTTGTAATTTCTCAAATTGTTCGCTCCAGTGGATTGTATTTCACAGCCGAGATGTTAAAAGGAAGGAAGCATTTTGGTGCAAAAATAATTCCTGATAGAGGAGCATGGTTGGAATTTTCAACTGGCTTGGATAGAGCAATTTATGTTAAGATTGACAAAAAAAGAAAAATCGCCGTTTCGGCATTATTAAGAATATTTGGATTAGATTCAGATGAGAAAATATTAGAGGCATTTAAGGGAACAGATATTGGGGAGGTGAGTTTTATAGAAAAGACGATTAAAAAAGATGCATCAAAAAATGAAGGGGAGGCATTCATGGAAATTTATAGAAGAATTAGACCAGGAGATTTAGCCACACCTGAGAGTGCAAAAAGTTTAGTTGAGGCAATGTTTAAGAGAGATGACAGATATGATTTGAGTGATGTTGGAAGATATAAATTAAATCAAAGATTGGGGATGGGCGATAAAAATAATAGTAGGCAATTAACAATAGAAGACTTAATTGAGGTTGTTAAAATAATAATAGAATCAAATAATGATAGAACAAAAGAGCCAGACGATATTGATCATTTGGGAAATCGTCGTGTGAGGGCAGTTGGAGAAGTTTTGCTTTCGCGGATAAGAGTTGGGCTTATGAGATTAAGAAGAGTAGTTCAGGATAGAATGTCTACTTATGACAGAGAAACATTGATGCCAACTCAATTAATAAACATCAGAACTGTTATGGCGGTTGTTGATGAGTTTTTCAATACCTCTCAATTATCGCAATTTATGAATCAAGAAAATCCATTGTCCGAGTTAGAGCATAAAAGGAGAATGTCTGCAACAGGTCCGGGTGGATTAAATAGAAAGAGGGCTGGGTTTGAAGTGAGAGATGTGCATCGCACTCACTATGGAAGGATTTGTCCAATTCAAACACCAGAAGGAGCAAATGTGGGATTGGTAAGTCATTTGTCTTGTTTTAGTCGTCTCAATGATTTTGGATTTATAGAAACACCTTATTTTAAAGTTGAAAACGGAGTAGTAACAAAAAAATTAGAATATTTAAATGCTTGGGAGGAGGAAAATTATTATATCGCATCAGCGGGATTTAAAAAAGATAAAAATAATAAAATAACGGGAAAAGAAGTTGGGGGAAGATATAAGGGAATTCCAGGCTTCTATCCAACTTCAAAAATTCAATTTACAGATGTTTCGCCATTTCAAATATTTAGTATTGCTACTGGACTTGTTCCATTTGTAGACCACAATGATGCCAACCGTGCTTTGATGGGATCAAATATGCAAAGGCAAGCTGTCTCTTATGTTTTGTCTCAAGCCCCATTAGTTGGAACGGGTATGGAAGAAAAGGCAGCTGTTGATTCAGGGCAGACATTGGTAAGTAAAGATGTGGGCGAAGTAATGGAAGTAGATGCTAATCATGTAAAAATAAAAAATAAAAACGGTAAATTAAAATTATATAATCTTCATAATTTCAAGAGGACAAACCAAGATACTTGTTTATCTCAAAGACCAATTGTTAAGGTTGGGCAGAAAGTTAAGGAGGGGCAGGTTTTGGCTGATAGTTTGATGACTGATAATGGAGCATTGGCATTGGGTCAAAATCTTTTGGTGGCCTTCTTGTCATGGGGTGGCTCTAACTATGAGGATGCTATTGTTTTGTCTGAGAGGGTAGTTCAAGAGGATAGATTTACCTCTATGCATATTGAGGATTTTTATTGTGATGTGAGGGATACAAAACTTGGTCCGGAATTGACAACATTAGATATTCCAAATGTATCTCTTGAGAGATTGAAGAATTTGGATGAAGAGGGGATTGTGAGGGTAGGAGCAGAAGTTGGCTCTGGTGACATTTTAGTTGGAAAAATTTCTCCAAAAGGAGAGACTGATTTAACGGCTGAAGAAAGATTATTGAGGGCAATATTTGGAGAAAAGGCAAGGGATGTTAAGGATACATCTCTCACTATGAAACATGGAAAGAGAGGGAGAATAGTTGGAATAAGAATATTCTCTCGAGAAAATGGAGATAAGTTGGAGCCGGGTATAATCAAAAGAATTCAAATTCAAGTTGCTCAAATGAGAAGGGTTTTGGCTGGGGATAAGTTGGCTGGACGGCATGGAAACAAGGGAATTATTTCAAAAATTGTTCCAGTAGAGGATATGCCATATATGGAAGACGGGACTCCAGTGGATATTATTCTTAATCCATTAGGTGTTATTTCAAGAATGAACTTAGGGCAAATATTGGAAACTCATTTAGGATTGGCTGCCTCAAAGTTGGGTTATCGTGCAGTTACCCCTGTTTTTGCCGGTGCGACTGAGGATGAGATACGAAAAGAATTGAAAACGGCTGGTTTTCCAGAAGATGGAAAGGTGGTCCTTTATGATGGGCAGACAGGAAGGGCTTTTGATCAAAGAGTTGTTGTTGGTTATCAATATATGTTGAAGCTAAACCATATGGTTGAGACGAAAATTCATATGAGGTCTATTGGCCCATATTCTCTAATTACACAACAACCATTAGGCGGAAAGGCTCAATTAGGAGGACAGAGATTTGGAGAGATGGAAGTATGGGCATTACAAGGATATGGAGCGGCTTATGCTTTGCAAGAAATGCTCACCATAAAATCTGATGATGTGATGGGAAGGGTTTCTGCTTATGAGGCGATTGTCCGAGGACAAAAGTTTAGTCCGCCAAATATTCCAACTTCATTTGATGTATTGATAAATGAGTTGAAGAGTATGGGGTTGAATGTTGAACTTATTGGTGGAACGAAAAAGTTTTTTGATGATGATAAGGGGAAGAGAGGTGAGGTGAATGAGATAAGGGGAGAGGCATCAGAAGCATTTTCAGAAGATTCCGAAAGAGAGTAGTTATTCTTTAAAAATTAAAAATCAGATTTCAGGATTTTAGGAGTGGGTTGATGTGAAATAAAAAGGAGGCAGCCACTTGACTGCTCCTGATGGAATGTTGGTCACATAGTTATTCGTCAGATTCATAACTATACACAACAGATTCTGCAAATTTTCCATTTTCTACCGAATATATATTGGGCTGAAAAAGAATTTGAAAATTTTTAAGTTCTCTTCCTTGCTTTTCTGCCCAGTAATTAAAAGCATCATCAAGGGAAGGAATAAAATCCTTTGGTTCAAGAGTGTATTGGCTAGTTATTTTCATGTTGTACCTCCTGAAATTAGATTATAATAAAGAAATTGATTTGTCAATGATAAGACTCTGAGACGAAGTAAGATTAACAACTTCCAAAGAAAATCAAAATTTCGAATATCTAGAGAGTAAATAGAAACAAATTAAGGAATGGGGAGCGATGATCTATATATTCAAATGTTTGAGTTTTGCCGACTTTCAAATAGAGGCAAAACGAGTTCTTGAATTAATCATC
>JBFFCO010000012.1:0-11708 GCA_041559835.1 Minisyncoccia bacterium
GGACTTGCTATTCAGTGTGTCCTTGTCAGTAACCACATTATATTTAACCAAGTAAGTTGATTTGTAACTTACTTGGTTTTTTAATATTATAAAAAATAGGACTTGCTTCTTTGATGATTAGCTCGCCCTATTTTATTGCTCAAAAATCCATTTCCTATTCTTCTTCTGCCCCCACCTCGCAATAGTAACCAGAGGTTAGATTGCTTTTCTTATAGACAGGACAACCTCCGCAACTACAACCCATTTTCTTGAAGTCGCAAGATGATTTTCCTTTTGCACAATAGAGACCTTCGCCTCCACCCTTCATACACTCATCAAAGGAAGGGCATCCCGGACAACCACAATTGCTTAGATTCTCCTGATTATCCTCAACTTTATTTTTCATAATAAATAATCATCGTCGGGCGATTCTATATTAAGCCGACAATCTTATTTTACACCATCAGCAATTATTCTCAAAATAAGAGATTGCTAATTTAGGACAACCCACCCCGCCTTCGCCAAGACTTCGGCGGGCGAAGGGGGAGAATTATACCCGCCTTCGTTAAAACTTCGGTGAGGCAAAGCAAAACAAAAAACCCCCAGCCCCTGCGGACAGGAGCTGGGTTTTGAGATGCACTCTCATCTCTGAAATTAGAAATCTAAATTGAATAATTAAGCCTATCGAGTAAAGCTAAACATATTCAACTTAGGCAAATCATTCAAGTCAGTTACACCAGTGGCACTTCCATCGCTCCATGTAACACCTGTTGCACTTAAGTCAACACTTAGATACGAAGTATCTTCAGCGGTAACCTCAGGACATCGGGTATCAGCTACGAAGACAACATTATTAGAGCCACCAGCAGAAATCTCTACACCAGTGCTTGTGAAGACTGTGCTTGAGCCAGTAACAACAGTATAGCTAGTAAATCCGGAAACAATTGCAGCACTTGATGTCGTGGAGAAATCTAATTCACCTCCATAAACACAATTAGTGTTAAGAGCACATTGGAGAACTAATTGACCAATCTTATTAGCATCTGAAATTGTGCCATTCTTATACAAGGTAAATGTTCTTGTGAGTGTTGCATGGCTTGTGCCTTCACTCATATTGCTGGCATTAAGAGTTACCTTCATTCCACTCACGGTTGCAGAATAAGAACCATTGTTTGATTCGTTAGAAATAACGAATTCAGCAGCCTTATGTGTTGCATTCGCTCCATTTGCAGGAGTAAATCCACTTCCGGCAACAGAGAGATTGGTTCGGTAAAGAGTCATCTGCTCTCCAGTGATATTGGTGTTTCCAGAACCAGGCCCATCAATTGTCAAACCATCATTCTGAACAAGAGAAGCATTAGACTTCACACCATAAGCAGTAACAGGACTTGATGTTCCAGCAGATGTTAGATAGTCAGCAATTACCTTAAGCGTATGGGTATTAGATGATTGACCATTATACCAATTAATAGCAGTTGCCTCTATTAAATACTTCTTGTTGCTGTTCTTATTGACAACTTGATTCAATCCAGTGAATGTAACATAACCAGCTGTTGTTGGAGTAGCATTGCTTATCGAGACACTTGAAACGGTGCTACCGACTTGAGTCTTACCACCATCAGTAATATCAAAAAGCTTGAAATTGGAGAAATCAACAACATCTCCAGTTGCACCAGCAACATCGCTAACAACCAACTCGGTCATCTCAACATCTTCAGATGGACCAGCTGTTGCCCTTAATCTAAGAAGCTCATATGTTTTCCCAGAAGTGATATTCTGAGCGACAGGAGTATCAGGGTCAGCGGCGACAGCAAGAGAACCCTTGGCAGCAACATAAACAGTTTGCAATTCTACATCACTAAGGTCATCAGCGGTTGCTGATGTATCTACACCAGTAGCATAAACTGCATCAACTGTTGTTGTTGCATATGTATTAGCTGAAAGACCAGTCTTAACATTTGCATAAATATAGAACACATGCTGTTGTCCTGCCTGAATTCTCAACTGAGCAGAAGGAACAAATGAATATGTGGTATTAGCAGTTGCAGTTAGATTTCCATATGTTGTTCCTATCTGACCATCAGAATCCTTAACCATCAAATTGGTGTAAGCGGTTGGGAATGTTCCAGCAGTATCCTTAAGAACAATTTGAGTAAGGTCAATTGCCTCACCTAATCCTGCTTCAACTGAGAAAGAGCCAATCATAGCCATTTGCTCACCCGTTACAGCAGTTGGATCATTTGCTGAACCATTGATAACTGAGAAATTCTTTCTCACAGTTGCAGCTCCTGTCCTCAATGTTAGGGCATTTCCGCTCACTGCTGATGTTGAATCATAACCACCTGATGTCATCCTTTGATAGTTATTTGTTCCAGCAGCAAGAGAAGCTGTGATTGTTTCAAGTGCCTCTGGGTTTCCGCCACTATCAGTGGTCAAATCAGAAGCAATCTCAACAATTGCAGTTGTTCCCTCTTCAACGATGAAGGAATTTCCAAAGTTGCCCCAAGCAATGGCATTTGAACCACTACATGTTACTTGAGAATCAGTAACACCAACTTGAGAACCATCTACATACAATTTACCATTTGAAATGGTTGCACCTGTATTTGATGAACAAGCAAGATATCCAATAAGACTTAGAACCTTAATATCTTCTCCTGTGGCAGTAAATTCATACTTAACCAATTTCACATTTGTTGCACTCAAAGCAACATTACCACTTGGGCTATCAGTTGACCTTGTAATAGTCAAAGAGCCAGAATTGATAGTTGTAGCAGCAGTTGCTTTTACAACAGTAAATGTGTCAGGATCTCCTCCGCTTGTGAAGTGAGGAATAAAGACATTGTAATTCTTGTCATAAGCAACAACATCTCCAGCATTTTGCAAAGCAGCATAGAAGTTTCGTGAAGCACCTCCAACTACCTTACCCTTCAATGTCATTACCTTTGTTTGACCTGAATCCAATATATAAGGATCGGTTGACATATCAAACATAACTGTCTTATCTTCTGTCATTTCCAATGGACCATATGTCTTATTACCAATTGTTAAGGTAATTTCTTGAATGTCATCAGCATCAATCGTTCCGATGAAAGTAAAGTTAAGTTCCCTTATTTCAATCTTCTGATTTTGACCAACAACATTCATTCTCCACAATTCTTGTGGGGTTGTCATAGGATCCATAGCAGTTAGATAAGAAGAATGAGTGATAGTAATTCTTCCTAAATCAGTAACATTAGCAGATGTCATAAAATTACCAGTTGCTGGGAAAGTACCTGAAACGGTAGCTCCATCAGTGGTAATATCTGAAGCACTATTAATTCCCAAGGCCATAGTTGCACCAGCACTCATTGCTTTTGCAATATCACCCTTTATCTCAACCTTAACGGTTGTTCCTGCTGGAACGGTAAACATACCAGCACTCTTTTGGAAAGTGATAACATTATCAGAAGAAATAGACTTCATATCTGCCTTCTTAACTCCATCAACGAAAATATATCCGTTTAGGAAGTTTGCATTGGCAGATACACCTGACCTAACTACTTTAAGCTCTGTGATATCAACGGCACCATCAGTTCCTGCTGTAAAGTTATATGCTACAAAAGGAACTAAAATCTGACCACCATTTGTGCTATCAGCAACAATTGTGGCAGATGCTGGTGTATCAGAAGCCAATGATACTGACAATCCGGTTCCTGTTGGAGGAACAGGAGGAGTCGTTGTGCCATCTGGAGTTGTAGTTGGAACAACAACACAATAAAGTTCATTGAGTTTTGCTCTTGTCTTAGGACCTACTAATCCATATCCTGTTGTTTCAGGAGTTCCTTCTGATACAATTCCATATTTTACTTGGAATTTTTGAACGGCTGCTTCGGTCAAAGGACCAAAATAACCGGTTGTGAGACCCTCAGGATAAATGGTTGAATCCATTTTGAGCTTCTGTTGAAGCGACATTATTTCATCATTTTCCATTCCTCTTCTGAGTGTCATCGTAAAGCAAGAAGTAGAAGTGGTTGTTCCGCCAGTGGTTGCTTGAATCTGAGCTTGAAGGGCAGTGATTTGTGCCATAAGGGCAGTAATCTGTGCCTGAAGCTCATCAACGGTTGCACCCATTGTTACTGGGGAAGTAGTGGCCATAAAGGCCAAAACCAAAACTACTGTTGCAAATTTTTTCATTTTACTCATATTTACAATTTGTTTTGATTAGTAAGGAAGTTTTTTGACTTCCTTATTTTGACTACTAATTAGAATTATTTAATCGACCTCTTTCTCAATAAGAGATATAGATAAATAATCGGACTAATCAGTTATGATTCGCAATTCACAATCCATCAAGTGGAATGAATTACGAATTTAGAACCATAACACATCAAAAAATCGCCCCAATAAGTGCTTTTCTGTATTTATTTATATTATATATTATTTATAAAATTCATCAATAATTTGCCAGATATTCAGATATTCTTGTTTCGTCATATATTAAAACGACTGGGAATCAAAAAAGTTACTCTTTTTTTGACTGCTTATTGCCCCCTCAATCACCTTCCCCGCGAAGCGGGGTGGGTGGCATTTTCTCAAAAAACGACCAAAACTCAAAAAAGTTACTCTTTTTTGCTTGTATCTAATTGGCATAATATCTCCCCCGCCCCAGAGGGGCGGGGAGGAGATTATAAAACAGATGACTTAAAATCAAAAAGTTGCTCTTTTTTTGATTATACAAATAGGCTTATTTAGATCCACTCATATCAAAATCAATTATATAAACTCGAGGCGGTTTAGAGATATCAGCTGATCCATCTTCTTTTCTTGAAAAATATAGAACAAAGTTTTGATCATGATCATGCCCATGAATTATACCAAGCTTTTCCATCCCAATCTTTATCTTATCTATTTGTTGATCTATCTCTTTTTTAAAACGAGGTGTAGCAGACTCCCATTTATATGCATTTGGCCCTGCAATCACCCCAGCAAAAACATCCATTTTTTCTTCTTTATCAAGATTGCCTAACTTAAAAATTTGTTCAACAGGAACATAATCAAAGCCTAGTTCTCTCCACGTTTCATGGCTTTCAAAAGCTTTTTGCCATGAAAAATATGACCTCAACGAAAGTTTTCTAACAACCACCTTATCTTTTAGATCACTTTTATCAAATGGAGAATAATGTAAAAGAGTTAACTCGCTACCATCTTCTTCTATTTTGAAATTTTTCCTGAATTTTGACAAATCAGATTCTTTAGATTTTTTATATAAAGGTGTCTCCGTTGCTAATTTAGATAATTCCTCTTCAGAGATTTTTTCATACTTGGAATAAAATTCTTTTTGTTTTTCTTCTGAAATATACGGAATCATTTGTATTGCCCTATCAAAATCCATACTATTTTCATCTTTTAATCCTGATTCAATAATAGGTATAAATCTTTCTTTTAGCGAATCATGCTCTTCTTCTGGGGCATATTGGATCATTTTAGACACTCTAAGATAACTAGAATAATTTCCGCTTTCAAGCCCTATTTCAATAAGATCAATAATATCTTCTTCTGGAGCATATTGGATCATTTCTAGTGCCTTGAGACGAACATCATCATATTTATTTTCAAGTCCCAACTTAATAAGATCAGTAACATTTTCTTTTGGGGCATATTGAATCATTCTTGCTGAATCAAAACGAACCCAATAATTTTCATTATTGAACCCTAGATCTACAAGAAGAGGAATGTCTTCCTCTGAAGCATATGAAATCATTTCTGCCGATTCTCGATGAATTTCTTCATCTTCATTTTTCATCCCTAATTCAATAAGGCTTGGAATGTCTTTTTTTGAGGCATGCTCAATCATTCTTACCGAATCAAAACGAAATTTAATATCTTCACTCCCAAGCCCTAATTTGATAATATTAGGTAATTCATCTCTTAATTTTTCTTGTTTTTCTTTTGGGGCATATTGAATCATTTTCGCCGACTCAACACGAGTCCAATGATCTTCATCTTCAAGCCCCGATTTTATAATTTCGGGCAACTTGCTTCTTAATTCTTCTTGTTCATTTTTTGGGGCATATTTGATCATTTCTGCTGATTCAGCACGAGTCCAATAATTTTCACTCTCAAGCCCTAATTTAATAATATTAGACAATTTATCTCCCAACTCTTCTTGTTTATCTTTTGGAATGTGTTGAATCAATTCTGCTAACTCAAGGTGGGTTAAATAATAACTTTCGCTCTCAAGCCCTGATTTTATAGTTTTAGCCAGTTTAGATATTACAAGATCTTTTGCATATTGATATTTTTCATATCCCTCTCTAGTAATTTCTGATCCGTCTGGAAGTCTATACATCTCCAAAAAATTATATTTTTCTTTTATTTGTTCAATTTTTTCCATACACTATCACATATTAAAAAAATTTTGATGAAAGTCAAATTTTTTTGCCCCAAAAAAACCTACACCCTCACATCCACCAAATTAAAGTCTAAATATTCTCTACCTTGCCAATTATTACTCTGAATTGTAAAGGCAATATCAATCATCATTCCTTTCTTTAATGAACTCGCCATCTCCACCATATTAAATCCAATGGCATTAAAGTTCTTACCATTTTTCTCAATATTCATCTTCAAATGTTTCTCGCCATTACCAACCAAACGAATATTTGAAATAGACACTCTCTTCATCAAAAATATCGGCTCATCATTTTCCTTTCCAAATGGCTCAAATTTTCTATATATTTGCCAAAATCTTGGAGTTATTTCTTCCGGCTCCAATACCGCCTCAATTTCAATTGATGGAATTAAATCCTCGTCATTTATTGATTCACCTTCTTTTCTCAAAAATTCCCTAAATTTTTCAACATTCTCATCTCTTATCTTAAATCCAGCCGACATCTTATGTCCGCCTCCATCAACCAAAATATCACCCGCTCTCTCAATGCACTCCTTCAAATTAAAATTTGGAATAGTCCTAGCCGAACCATTTCTTATCCCCTCCTCCTCATTCCCGCTTCCATACAAAAAAACAGGTCTATTCCATTTCTCAACCAATCTACTGGCTATTGGTCCTAAAAATCCAACAGGCCATTCTGATTTTCCATATAATATTATGTCATCTAATTTGTCCTTTGATTCAATATCGTTATCTACCTCGTCAAACATTTTTTGAGAGATTTTATATCTATCAGCCCATATATTAACTATTTTTTTAGCCAAAACACTTGCTTCTTCCTCATTATCAGTCACCAAAAGGCCGAAACTATAATCCACATCGCCTAATTTGCCCTCTGGTGTCCGATATTTCATTCTGCCAACTGCATTTAATTTTGAGGCGATTATAAATCCTAAATGCCTTGCTGTATATTTTTTTTCATTCTCCAATTTCAACTCTTTGAGAAGTGCTTTAAGCCCAATATTTTGAGTATCCTTTAATTGTTCCAGCCCAAGATTAACCAATATTCTATTTTCATCTAACATCGGAGCTAAATCAGCAACGGTTGCTAATGCCACTAAGTCTATTATCTGCCTCTCCAAACTTTCTTCAAATGGAAAATCTATCGCCCTTGCTAATGATTGGACTAATTTAAAAGCAACTCCTCCGGCTGCTAAATATTTAAATGGATAATTATCACCTTCTTGATGAGTATCTACAATCAATGTTTTTGGAATTTGAGATGGTGGCAAATGATGATCAAAAACCAAAACATCTATTCCTAATTTTTTCGCTAATTCTATTTCCTCAAAATCCGAGATGCCACAATCCAATGTGATGATTAATTTTACTCCTAATTTTGCCATTTTTTTTACCCATTCAATCGTGAGACCATATCCGTCTTTATATCTATTGGGGATAAGAACATCAAAATTTGAGAAGCCAAATCTATTGAATGCAATTGATAAAATTGCACTTGAGCTAATTCCATCAGCATCATAATCTCCATATATTGCTACTTTTTCATTAGATTTTATTGCTGATACTATTCTTTCAACAGATTTTTCCATATTCATCATTAAAAGGGGGTCTCGCAGGTTTTCTTTTTTTGGATTTAAAAAATAGGAGGCAGATTCTTTATCCTTAATGCCTCTGTTATATAATAATTGAATTATTGGAGCTGGAAATTCACTGAATTTTTCAAAAAATTCCCCACTCGCCCCTTCTTTTATCTTCCAAACCTTTTTCATAGTTTAAATAATTCTATTAAATAATCCCTCTCTCCGCCTTCGGCGGGGAGAGGATTGCCACATTCGAGCACCTCAAACCTTTTTCATAATTAATAAATCTAATAAACAATATACTCTCTCCCCCTCCGCCCGCCAGAGGCGGATATACTGCCTTCGGCGGAGGATTATCGCATTTATTTATGCCCTGGATTACGAAATAGAAAAATTATCCCCTTCTTGTTATTCCTGCCATCTGCCAATTTCTTTTTTCTCATATTTACTATGATTATTGTTCATACTAATTAAGGCAGAAACATTCTGCCTATTTTTCTTATCTTTGATAAGAACGGCGAGGGGCTATGGGAAACATCTGCATTCAAATTATCTATCGCCAAAAGAAATGTCCCAACCGCAGAAGCATAAGAAGGATCATCAATTATCTCCAATATCTCTTCTGGAACAGAATCCTCCTCCAAATTTATTGGCCTCCCAATTCTCGCAGGCAACCGAAGATAATTCTTAACAAAATTAACTAATCGTGGCATCTTTGCCCCTGAGCCAACCAAAACAACTCCTCCCGGCAATTTTCCAAATCTATCAATCTTCTTTAATTCAGCCATAATAAATCCAAAAATTTCTTCCAATCTCGCCTCAATAATTTCAGATAAATATTTTTTAGAAATCTCACCTTCTAATTCAGGTGATATTTTGCTTAAATCAAAAACATCCTTTCTTTGAACCTCGCTTGAAATAGCAGAGCCATAATGAAGCTTTATTTTTTCCGCAACATCCAAACTCGTTTTAAGACAGATGGCGATATCATGAGTGATGTGATTAGAGCCAATAGGGAAACTACCTAAAGATAAAATTCTCCCTTCTTCAAATATAACAAAACTAACCGAATCCCCTCCTAAATCAATCAAAACCGTCCCGACTTCCTCTTGTTTTCTTGAGACTGATGACCTTGCGGCTGCTAATGGCTTAAATATCTTATCTTCCACTCTCATCCCTAATTCATCAAATGCCTTCGTTGTTGTTTTTAGATTTGGAATAAATCCTGCAATAATCAAACTATCAACTTCCAACTTTATTCCATGCATCCCCAATGGGTCTTTTATTTTTTGTAAATCATCAACAGAATATTCTCTTGGTATTACATGGAGAACTGATTTGTTTTGCCCTAAATTTATTTCTTGTGATTTCCTAATAACGGTATCAATATCAAAACTTGATACCTCGCCATCGGCTCGAGAAATTGGGATTATCCCTCTCCCCTCTTTTATCGCCATATGCGGTCCCGCCACTGTAATTGATATTGATTTTGGAATTCTTCCTGAAAATTCTTTCAATTCATCTGTGGCTGATTTTAATTTTGAAATAAATTCATCTAAATCTAAAATACTCCCTTTTGATAATCCTGACGAAGGAAATTCAGAAACGGCTAATATTTTTGGCTTAAAATTCTTGTCTTGGCCACCCAAGACAAATCTAAAGTTTTTATTTCCAAGGTCTAATCCTAATATATGTTTCATATCTCAATTAGGATTTTAACAGATTTTATTCTTTCTTTCAATAATATATGCCATCACAACATCCCCAAAAAAATATAAAACCTTGATTTTTTTAGTATAAAATCAAATTTTAAATTTGACTTTTCTTTAAATTATGTTAAGATATGGGTAATTCGGCAAAAGCAATCGCTTCTTATATTGCTTCGGCAACATAAGAAGAGGAAAGTCCGGACACCCAAAATATTTATTATTTTATTATTAAATATAAATATTGGAAAATGGATAGTTGGTAACACCAACCGCCCAGCACCACTTTTGGGAAGAAAAATTTTATTAAATTGTAAAAATTGGTAATATTATTCATCTTAAATTACAAAAATAATTTTTTGCCCAAAAGTGGTGCTGGGTAGGGAAAGCGCCACAGAGACAATACTACCCAGCCCCAGTTTTTAATTAAACTCTCAAATTTAATCTTAACTTCAAAATAGATGAGAATAAGCAATACGACTCATAGAGGCTGGTTAAAAACTGGGGCTGGAGAAAGGTGAAAAGATAAGAGGTGTGATTTTCTTCATAGTCGCTACTCTTATGCGGGCTTAGTGATAAGCCATTGCTGGCAAGCCCTATCCGGTGCAAGATCAAATCGCTTTTTATAAGCGAAAAGGTAGATCGCTATAGAATAGTGGCGACACTATTCATAGATAAATGATTGTTGATACAGAATCCGGCTTATTATTGTTGAATTAAAAAACACCCGAACTTTTTAAGATTGGGTGTTTTTTTAATTACATCATCAATATTATACCTCCTCTTTTTTTTCTCCTTCTTCCTCGGCTTTTTCAACCCCCTCTTCTTTTGCTATTTCCTCCTCCTCTTTTTTCTCTTCAGCTGGCTCTTCTTTGGCTGGCCCTTTTGTTTCTTCTTTCTTTTCATCGGTCACCTCTTCTTTGGCTTCTTCTTTTGCCGGCGTCTCCTTCTTAGAAGGGGTGAGATTTATTTTCTTCTTTTCTCCCTCAATTATCCCTTTTGAAACAAGTAAATTGTAAACTGTGTCGGTTGGCTTAACTCCTTGGGATAACCAATATTTTATCTTATCTTCCTTTAATTCCGACATTTTGCTATGAGGATTATAAAACCCAAGGTCATCAATAAACTTACCCTTTAATTTTGATTTTTTTTCAGAAACCACTACTCGATAACTTATCTGCTTTTTTTTGCCAACTGGCCTCAATTTTATTGCTAACATATTTTTCCTAATTATTTATATATATCTACTATACTACAAATATTTTAAATATTGTCAAAGGGATAACTGATTATGCAAGGGAATTAATATCATCATCTTAATCCCCTCTTATTTTTTTATTTCAAGAGAAAGGTGGCGATATAATCTAATTATTTCAAATCAAGGCATAAATAACCCCCTCGCGAAGCGAGGTGATTTGATGCTCTCATAAAATATCTATTTTAATTTAAAAATTGCTTTTTTGTCACCCCCGCCCGAGGCGGAGAATAGATTCCTGCCTTCGCAGGAATGACAAGGAAGAGAGCAGGCATGACAAAAGAGAGGCAATTTTTCTATTTCACAATTTAAAGTATAATAATATATATGAAAAATAAATTAGATATTGATTTTGAGAGGGGTGTTCGTTTTTTGGTAGAGCATTTACCAATCTCTGACGAAAAAAGCAGAAAGCCACTTTTGTTTCACAGCATTAGAGTTGGCACCTATCTTTATGAAAATAAATATTCAGACGATATTATTTTAGCAGGACTTCTCCACGATACAATAGAATGGTCTAAAATAAATGAAGAATTATTGAGAAAGGAGTTTGGGGATAATATAACAAAATTAGTATTAGCAAATACAAAAGATGATAATATCAAAAATAGCGATGACAAAATAAATGATTTGATAAAAAGGTCTATTCACGGCGGTCAATCCGCTCTAATTATCAAAACAGCGGATATTATCATGTCTCAGTGGGTGTCGATGATGGCTCCCACAGCCTTACCTCTGTGCGTGCAACAGGATATGGTTTGGCAGGGTGGACAAACCTTGTTTTTAATCAGGAC
>JBFFCO010000013.1:0-11704 GCA_041559835.1 Minisyncoccia bacterium
CCCTTTGTTGTTAAAGTGGAACATTGAGCCATAGCAAAACTCTCTAATAAAATAATAATTTGCTATTTTTTTAGGTAGGCTGATTTTATATTTTTCTTCGCCATAATTCATAATATCTCTAAAATGCATATAAAATCCACTCACTACGGAATGCTGTTTCTATATTTTTATGGAAATCCTTCTTCGTCATTTCTCCCCTCTGTTTTTCAATTTTTTTCACTCGGCTGATTTTGGAAATTAAATTAGAAATAATTTGTCTCAATAGATTTTTTTCATTTAAGCAGAATTTTTTTAAAAATAATCTATTAAATTTCTTTTCTTCTTTTTTGATAATATCTTCAATGATTATTTGAAGTTGTTCTTTGTTGATAGCACCATCTTTATATTTCTTGTATAAAGAAGCGATCTGCCCTTCAAATAGTTTTATATAATTTGGAATTTTTTCCCAATTGGAAACATATTCATAAAGGGCTATTTTAAAATCTTTTTGTTTGTCGTCATCTTTGACGAGGCGATAAAAATCTATTAATTCCTTACAGGCATCATTGATGATGGATTTTTTTGATTTTAAATTAAAAAAAACTGCACCACCTCCGAAGAATGGCTCAATGTATCTTTCAAAAGAGGGAATCATATCCCTTATTTGACTAAATTCTTTTGATTTTCCGCCCGGCCACTTTATTAATGTTTGCATATATTTATTTTAATAATTTTATAAAAATTATTCAATTAACTATCTTCCCCCCACGACGAAGTCGTGGGGGGATTATTGAGTGCTTGATTAAATTAATTATCGCTTGATGGTTTCTTGATGACTTGGACTATTTTTCCATTGATTAAATAATTATCATCGGGATGAATGAAGATGGGCTTATGGTTTTGAGTTGATTCTGAAATCAAAACTATTTGATTATTTTCTTTGTCAAAAATAAATTTTTTCAAATTTGCACATCCATCAATAATGGAAAGAATATAATCTCCATTTTTCGGCTTCTTGTTTTGATAATCTATAATAACAAAATCTCCTTCTTCTATTGATTTTTTTTCTTTACCTATTTCAGCCCTATTTAAAGAGTTGCCAATCGCCTTTAATGCAAATATGTTTTTGCTTTGTTTTAATAATCTTGATGATATTCTCAAAAATCCATCTGGGCTCTGTTCGGCGAGAGCAACTGCGCCTCCGCAATTTGCATATCCAAATATTGGCACTGCTATTAAGGAATCTGATTCTTTCAATCTGCCCCCCTCTATTTTCTCAATCTTTTTTATTTTTTGATCCTTGCGATAAACTTTAATAAGCCCGTTTTTTTCTAATTGTGAGAGATGGTGCTTTATTTTTTGAGGAGATCTTTCGCCGATTAATTTCCCAATACCTCTTAAGGTTATATCCCATACGGCGATATCATTTATTTTTGATAATATTTTTTCTTGTATCTCATGCATATTTTTGATTTAATTATTTAAAATTTGTAAGATATTAAATTATCTATATCTTAATTCTATCAATTCCATCATTCTTGTCAAATAACTTATCCACAATCCCATAATTCTTGAAATCCTTGACTATCTCCTTGGTGGGATGTAATAAACTATGTTAAAAATAAAAAAATAATTTTAAATTTGATTTTGATTTATTTTTTTGTTAAAATAATATTTATGAAAAGCAAGGACTTGGTAAAAAATTTAATAACAGTTCTTATGATATTTTTCATTGTATCAATGGTTTTCTCATTCTTTTCTGGAAATAAAGAGAAAACAACTGAAATTCCATTAAGTGAAGCAATTTCTAAAATCAGATCAGGAGAGGTTGCGACTATATTAGTAGAAGGCGAAGAAATGACTATTAGGGATAAAGACGAAAATGTTTTTTCTTCATTTAAGGAAGAGGGAGTCGGATTGATTGAAATATTAAAAGATTATGGATTGAGTCAAGAATTAATTGATGATCTTCCAATAAAAATCGAAAATAAGGAAGGGATATCATTGTGGTTAGGAATATTATTAAATGCAGTTTTGCCCGTCCTTTTGATAGTTGGTCTATTTTGGTTTATGACAAGACAAGCCCAAAAAGGAATGGGGCAAGCGATGTCTTTTGGAAAATCAAGGGCAAAATCATTGGGCGGACAAAAAGAAAAAACTGCTTTCAAGGATGTTGCTGGATTAGAGGAGGCAAAACAGGAATTAAGAGAAGTAGTAGATTTCTTGAAAAATCCCAAAAAGTTTTTAGATATAGGGGCAAGGATTCCGAGTGGAGTTCTTTTGATGGGGCCTCCAGGCACGGGCAAAACACTTTTAGCAAGAGCAGTAGCTGGCGAAGCAAAAGTGCCGTTTTTCCATACATCAGGGTCAGAGTTTGTAGAAATGCTTGTCGGTGTTGGGGCAAGTAGGGTGAGAGATGTTTTTGCGACAGCAAAAAAATCTGCTCCGAGTATTTTATTTATTGACGAAATAGATGCCGTAGGAAGAGAAAGGGGGTCTGGATTGGTTGGGGGACATGACGAGAGGGAACAAACATTAAATCAAATCTTAGTAGAAATGGATGGTTTTGAAAAGGGAACAAATGTGATAGTAATTGCCGCTACAAATAGACCGGATGTTTTGGACCCAGCATTACTTAGGCCGGGCAGATTTGATAGAAGGGTTTTTTTGGATTTGCCTGATATAAATGAAAGGCAGGCGATATTGAAAATACATTCCCAGCAGAAGAAAATGGACAAGGAGGTTGATTTAAAAAGAATCGCCGAAAGAACACCAGGTTTTTCTGGAGCTGATTTGTCAAATGTTGTAAATGAAGCCGCTATTTTGGCCGCCCGAAAAGGGAAGAAAATATTTGAACAAGAAGATTTATTTGAAGCAATTGAAAAAGTTCTAATGGGACCTGAAAGAAAAAGCAGAGTTGTTTCCGAGAGAGAGAAAAAAATTGTTGCTTATCATGAGGCAGGACATGCTATCGTCGGTCATTTTTTGCCGGGCAGCGATCCAATACAAAAAGTTTCAATCATTGCCCGGGGAATGGCTGGTGGATATACTCTAAAAGTTCCAACTGAGGATAGATATCTAAAAACAAAGGGCGAGTTTTTGGCAGAAATTTCTGCTCTATTGGGTGGTTATTTGACCGAAAAAATATATCTAAAAGAAATAACTACTGGGGCGAGCAATGATTTGAAGGTTGCATCTTCCTTGGCAAGAAAATTGGTAACACAATTTGGAATGTCAGAGGAATTAGGACCCATCACATATGGCAAATCTAATTCGGCCGTTTTCTTAGGCAGGGAGATATCAAGCGAAAGAAATTACTCAGAAAAAATTGCCGAAAAAATAGATGGGGAAGTCAGGTTGGTAGTGGAAAAATCAATGAGAGAAGCTGAAAAGATACTAAAGAGCAAGAAGAAAAAACTGGAAAAGTTGGCAACTAATCTTTTGAAAAAAGAAACTATTGAGAAAGAAGAATTTGAGAAGTTGATGGGATAAATTTATTTTCTAATTTTTCAAATAGGTTTTTAAAAGAGAATCCTTCGCCCTTTGGGACGAAGGATTCTTGCATAGAAATATTTAATAGAAATAAAAATATGAATTCTCAAAAAAAACATACGAAAAGATACCTCTCATAGATAGGGGCAAGAGAAGAAAAATGCTTAGGCAAGGAAGAAATAATTTGCCAATTTATTTAAAAATGTATAATGTAGATATATAATGAAAAGATTTTAAATATCCCCCCCCGCCAAAGGCGGGGGGGATAAAGAGTGTATCATTTAAATCTCAATATAATATAAACTAAAATCAATATGAAAAATAAACTATCATTATTCTCATCGGGAGTAGCAGTTGATTTGGGCTCATCAAATATATTGATATATATCAAGGGAAGGGGAATCGTCCTAAATGAACCATCAATAATCGCTCTAAACAAAAAAACAAAGGAAATATTAGCCGTTGGTCAAAAAGCAAAAGATATGATTGGGCGAACCCCGGAACATCTTATGGTGACCCATCCAGTCATTGGAAGTGTTATATCAGATTTTGAATTAGCAGAAGAAATGTTGAGAATATTTTTTGGGCAAGCAAAGAAAAATTATAGTGGCATAATGTCATTCCGCCCAAAGGTTATTGCAACAGTTCCTTGCGGAACAACTGATGTTGAAAGAAAAGCAGTGGAGGATGTTCTCCTTACTGCTGGTGCATCAAGTGTATTTTTGATTGAGGAGCCAATTGCCGCTGCCGTTGGAGCAAGGTTGCCGGTATTTGAGCCAACGGGAAATATTATCATTGATATCGGGGGCGGAACGAGTGAAATCGCAGTGATATCATTGGGTGGAGTGGTGAAGTCTAAAAGTTTAAAAATAGGAGGAAATAAATTTAATGAAGATATTATAAAATATATTAAGGATGAATATCATCTCATCATTGGTGATCCAACAGCAGAAGTTATTAAAAAAGAAATTGGGTCGGTGAAATCATTGAATGATAAGAGTTTGAAAATTTCCGTGAGAGGAAGGGATTCATCATCTGGATTGCCTAATGAAATAACAATTTCCAATGATGAAATTGTTCATGCCTTTGAAAAATCAATAGAGGCACTTGCTCAATCTATTTCTTCTGTGATAGAAGAAACTCCTCCAGAACTTTTGGCTGATATATATAATAGAAATATTTGGCTTTCAGGAGGGGGATCGCTTCTTAGAGGAATGGACGAATTTATTTCAGAAAATTGTGGATTAGATGTTGTCCAAGTAGATGATCCAATTACATCATCTGTTCGCGGAGCAGGATTTATATTGGAAAACTTTGATAAGCATAAGAAATTGCTAATCCGCGATGAGTAGATAATTGAGCAACGAATCCTTAATCCCCCCCCCGCCTTTGGCGGGGGGGGGGATAGAAAAAAGATTAATTAGAAATTAGATTTTGATGGTAATAAAAAAATAGGGTGTGGTTGGGATTATATTCAACAAAATCCCAACCACACCATTTTTTTGGGTTCAACGACCGATAAACAACAGGCCATTTAACCCATCTTCGAGATCTTCCAAAAAAGAAATTCCCGCATTGAAATAACTTTCGCCTTCAAATGTCCTAAAAATAAGCGAATCGCCGGATGGTCCTCTGCTCAATGCTGGTAGATTCCTGTTAAAGAGATGCAGGCATGGATAAAAGAAATTGGCAATAATGACATCTAGACCAGAGAGAACAAATCCCTCCGGCACTGAAGCCATTTGTTCGCGACGGACATCGTGGATAGATCCTTTCAGGGCATCGGGGAAATACAATGCAGGAACTGGGCGACCACTCCACATTCTCTCAAAGAGTTCTTTATGTCGACTTCCCTCTTCAATGGCAACCAATCCCTCAAGGTAGGACTCATATCCTATCAATCTTTCAAGGTGGTCGTTTGTGGACTCATATTCTGTGGACTCATGTCTTGTGGGCTCATAATTTAATGCGGCAAAATAACATTCCATTTCAAATCCTAGGTCTGGCTTCGTGTCAAGCCCCTCAAACTTTTCTTCAGTTGAGGGAATGATGACTGGTAGGCATATTCCGTAATCATGGTTTTTTGGAGCTGATTCCCATAAATCAATCAACTTTTCTCTTAAGGAATCGACATCAGCATGCCCCTCCGGTGACTCCAACAAATCAACGGCACTATCATCTCTTGATTTTAACTCGTCTAATCTTTTGAATAAGCGATCCAAAAGATAGCAAAAACCTTCATCATTATTCATCTTATTTCTCCTTTTTTAATTTTTTTACACCTCTGTCAGTATATCACACTTTTATTTATTTGTCAATAGATGGGAGGATGTGAATGTTAGAATTAGAAAGAAGAAAATACCATGAAAAATATATTAAAAATATTAATAGTTCTTGTAATTATTTTCATAATAGCAATTTTTTTGCCATTAGATTTTTTAACTAATATCAAAAGACCATTTATTTCAATAGCAGATGATTTAAGCGATTCATTCCGCTCTGTTTTCAATGGAGGCGAAATAGCAAAAGAAAATGATAGATTATTATTTCAAAATAATAGTTTGAAATCTATCGTGATAGAGAATATATCCTTACAAGAAGAAAATGATTTCTTGAGAAATATGCTTGGCATTCAAAAAGATTCAGGATTTGAACTCATTTTAGCAGACATAATCTCAAGACCATTTTTAAATTTTTCTTATGATTTGATTATTAATAAGGGAGAGGATGACGGAATTAAGGTTGGACAACCAGTTATTTGGGGAGGAAAAACAATAATTGGCGGGATTAAAGAAGTTGAGGAGAATAAATCAAAAATAGAAGTTGTGAGTGATGATGATTTTAGAGCAGCTGTTTTTGTAGGCGATAGAAAGATAGAAGCAATTTTTGAAGGAGGAGGCCTCTCAAGACCATTCTTAGATATGATATCTAATCAGTCAGAAGTCAAAAAGGGCGACATGGTATTTACATCTGGATTAGACCAAAAATTTCCCAAAAATCTATATTTAGGTGAGGTTGTAGAAATAGAAAAAAAAGAAGGCCAAGCATTTTATAAGGCGATAGTAGAAGTGGCATTTGATTGGGCTGATTTAAAGCAAGTTTTTGTAATATCAAATTAGACTTTGGGACAAAAAAGAGGAAAATGAATATTCCCATCTATGTAAAAAATCAAGGAATAACATGGAAGGGGAAAAAAGAAAAATTGTGATATATTTTGCTGGTGGGACAATGTCTGGCATATTTGGAGTTGGTGTTGCTATGGCATTTCAGAAAAAAAATATCTATCCACATATCAAAGCAATATATGGTTCTTCGGCAGGCATTCCAACGGGGGCATATTTCTTATCAAGGCAATCAAAAAAATTGGCAACAATTTATTGGGAAGAGGCGGCAGAAAAATTTATATCTAAAAAAAATTTTTTTATTGGTTTTTTTCAAAGATTTATAAAGAGATTTCTGAAATTTGTCCCGGGAGGCAAGATGAGGGATGCTTTAAATTTTGAGTATTTGATAAATGCAGTTAATCACAGAAAACCCTTTGATAAAAATATGGTTATCAATCAAGATATTCCTTTGTTTGCTAAATTGTTTGATATTGATAGGCGAAAAATTGATTTTGTGGATGTTAGAAATGGCAATATTATTAAAATAATTAAAATAGGCATAAGAGCATTCCCTTATGTGAGTAAAATAATTCCGTTTAATAAAAAAAGATATGTAGATGCGGGGATATTAGATGTTATTGGATTAGAAAGTTTAAAAGAAAGACATCCTAATGATAGAATAATATTAGTTATTAATGGATCGCAAAAAAGTAGTATTATTGATAAAATTAAGCAAGTTTTTGGTGGTAAATTTATGGAGTGGATGTTTGATGACCCAATTCTTTTCAAACTTCATCTATTAGTTGAAGATAATTTTACCAAAGATATAAGTGATGCGAAGAAAGATTCGCTTGTATCAATAATATCTCCTCCAAAAAAGTTAAATTTCGGCTCTATAACAACAAATCCAAAAAAATTAAAGAAAGCATATAGGGCTGGGATTAGAAAAGGTAGGAGAAAAATAATAAAGATTTTGAAAAATCTATGATAAGAGTGATTATAAATTGAGAAAGTTCTTAATCTCCCCCCGCACTTCGTGCGGGGGGAGATATATATTTTCTCTCTCTTTAAATAATTTATGATAAGAGCGATTAAAAAATTGGGACAAAATTTCTTGACAGATAAAAGGGTGATATCAAAAATCATCTCTTCTTTGGATATTCAAAAAGGAGACACTATATTAGAGATTGGACCCGGAAAGGGTATTATAACAAAAGAGATATTAAAGGAGACGGATGACTTAATTATTGTTGAAAAAGATTCTCGCCTAATCAATGATTTAAAAAAATTATCGCCAAGTAAAAAATTTAAAGTGATAGAAGGGGACATAAGAGATATATTAGAAGGTACCACGAAAAATATAAAGAACTATAAAATAATAGGCAATATTCCATATTATCTTACGGGATATATTTTTAGATTGATTCAAAAATTAAAAAATCCGCCAAAATCAGTCGTCTTTGTAATACAAAAAGAAGTTGCCTCAAGGATTTCTGTTGGCGACAAAGAAAACAAAAATCAATTAGCGATGATTATTTCTCTTTGGGCAAAGCCAGAGATTATCTCAAAAATTCGCAGAGATTCTTTTTCTCCAAAACCAAAAGTTGATTCTGCTATTTTAAGATTAGAAGTAGTTCCGAGAAATAAGAGAGAAAAGAATGAGGACGAGATTATTGATTTAATTAAGTTAGGATTTCGGCATCCGAGAAAGACTATTTTTAATAATTTGAGGAGTGAATATGATAATGATTTTTTAGAAAAAGTTTTTAAGAATATTGGCTGGGACAAGAAAGTCCGTGCCGAGGATTTGAGAAAAGAAGACTGGCTCGCTTTAAGCAATATTCTTCAGTAAGTATGGTTATTTAGATGAGTTTAATATTTTGTTGAGGCAATTAAGCGATGGAAGGGATTGATATTTTGTGGGATAAGATTAAAATACTTCTATGATGGAAAATATTAGAAACTTTGTGATAATCGCACATATAGACCATGGAAAATCAACATTGGCAGATAGAATGTTAGAAATGGCTGGCTCAGTAGAAAAAAGAAAAATGAGAGCCCAATATTTAGATAGCATGGAATTAGAAAGAGAGAAAGGAATTACCATAAAGATGCAACCAGTTAGAATTATTTGGCGAGACCCAAGCGACCAACAAAATAAGGAATATATATTGAATTTGATTGATACACCCGGTCATGTAGATTTTGGCTATGAAGTCTCCCGAAGTTTATCGTCCGTAGAAGGGGCGATTCTTTTAGTTGATGCAGCTCAGGGGATTCAAGCCCAAACATTAGCAAATTATAAATTGGCAAGAGATGAGGGGCTGAAAATAATTCCAGTGATGAATAAAATAGACTTGCCAAATGCCAAAGTAGAAGAAATAGAAAAAGAAATTTCTGACTTGTGTGATATTTTGCCAGAAAATATTTTAAAAATTTCAGCAAAGACGGGCGAAGGGATTGATAAGATTTTTAAAAAAATAATTGAGGAAATTCCAGCCCCAAAATTATTATCTAATACAGGCGAGGGAGGGGCAAGCGATGATTTTAAAGCGATTGTCTTTGATTCTATTTATGATAATCACAAAGGGGCAGTTGCTTTCGTGAGAGTTATGAGCGGAGAAATAAACTCGGGAGATAAAATATATCTATTCGCCAGCAAGACGGCATCAGAGGCGACTGAAATCGGATTTTTCCAGCCGGAATTTAAAAAGGCAAGCACTCTTTCTAATGGACAGATTGGATATATTGCTACCGGAATAAAGGAGCCGGAAAAATTGAGAGTTGGAGACACTATTTTTAAATCTAATAATGGGAAGATACCTGAGGGAGCAATCCCTTTGCCCGGGTATGCAGACCCTAAGCCGATGGTTTTTGCCAGTGTTTATCCAACTCAAGAGAATGATTTTGAATTATTAAAAAAGTCAATGGATAAATTAAAGTTGAATGATTGGGCTCTTTTCTATTCGCCCGAATCCTTCGCTTCATTAGGAAGGGGTTTTTCAATGGGATTTTTGGGAATGCTTCATTTAGAAATTATTAAGGAAAGGCTGGCGAGGGAATATAATTTAGAGACTATTTTAACAACTCCATCCGTTGGTTTCAAAGTGAAATTAAAAAATGATAAAATGAAAGATGTTTTTAGAGCATCCGACCTTCCAAAGACAGAAGAAATTTCGGAGATATTGGAGCCATGGGTTAATTTAGAAATATTGTCTCCTCAAGATTATTTTGGGACGATAATGAAAATGGCAGATGCTCATCGCTTATTATTTAAGGAAAGTGAGCAGTTGGGCAATTTGATAATTGTTAGATTTGAGGCACCTTTGATGGAGATTATTGCTGACTTTTATGATAAGTTAAAGAGTGCAACAAGTGGGTTTGCTTCTATGAATTATGATTTTGTGGAATTTAGAAGGGGCGATTTAATCCGTTTGAATTTTCTTATTGCTGGCGAGGAGTTCCCTGCTTTTTCAAGAATTATCCCTAAGATAAGGGCGGAGAGAGAAGGAAGAAGAATTGTGGAAAAATTGAAAGAAGTTCTTCCAAGGCAAAATTTTGCTGTTGCTATTCAAGCGGCGATTGAGGGTAAGATTATTGCGAGAGAGACTATCCCGGCGATGAAGAAGGATGTGACTGGTCATCTTTATGGTGGCGATATCACAAGAAAGAAGAAGCTTTGGAAGAAGCAGAAGGAGGGAAAGAAGAGAATGAGAGAGCGAGGCACCATCTCAATCCCATCAAGAGTCTATATGGATATTTTGAGAAGGGATTAGGATTGGTGGGGTTTGGGTTTTTTAGCATATCTAATAATTTTCAGCTTCCCGCCCCCAAAGAAAATCAAAATTTCTCTTAATAATTCCCCGTCCTCTTCTCTTGTTATTCTCGCATCCCTGCTTATTATTTTTTGCCTTCTGCTCTTGTCATTCCCGCGCAGGCGGGAATCTCATGTTTTCCCCATTTTTTAGATTCCTGCCTTCGCAGGAATGACAAAAAATGTGAAAAACATGTTTGCCTTGGCTTTTATACTTCGCCGGGCAAAGAGGAACACCCCGTCTCGCCAGAGGCGAGCCACCCCTCTATTAGAGGGGAATTATACCCGCCTTCGCCAAGGCTTCGGCGAGGCGAAGTAAAAAATCCAATATGATAAAAAAAATAATCAACTCAAAATTTTTCTTAATAATATTGATAGTAATATTAATATTTCTTGTCCCTAATTTCTATAGAAACAATCAAGAGAAAAAGAATTTGGAAAATCAATTAAGCAACTTATCAAATAGGATATTAGAAATAGAGGATGAGAATAAGAGATTGGCTGATAAGTTAATTGAATTTGAGGGGAATGAGGATGCTGAAAAATTTCTTAGAACGATGTATGTCTTAAAGAAGCCGGGGGAAAAGGCAATAGTGATGCCAAGAGAATTATTAGAAACTGATGATTGATATTTAATTTTTCCGCCATAGGTGGTGCATCTGCCTCAGGCGGGCGGGTCTTATAATTCCCATCTAATAGAGGGGTGGTGCCCGCAGGGCGACGGGGTGTTCCTTGCCTGCCCGTCTTCGGCGGGCATCTCAACCTTGCTTTTTAGCACATATCATAATTTTAAAATGCGGGATTAGTACAATGGTAGTACATTTGCTTCCCAAGCAAAAGACGCGAGTTCGATTCTCGTATCCCGCTCCCGTTTTCTTAAGTTTTGCTATATTAAGTCTAAGTGTTTGGCAAGAGACAACTTTTTTTGTGATATAATATATACAATGAAGACTATAATGACTGAAAAAATTCCAATAAAGATATGGACGGATGAGGTTGATGAAAAATCAATGGAGCAGATAAAAAATATAGCAAATTTTCCATTTGCCTATCATCACATTGCAATAATGCCAGATGTCCATGTCGGTTACGGCATGCCCATTGGAGGAGTGATGGCGACGGACGGAGTAGTAGTTCCTAATGCAGTAGGGGTTGATATTGGCTGCGGAGTTTGTGCCATAAGAACTCCATTGAAAGAAATAAGTATTGAAATATTAAAATCAATATTAGTAAGAATAAGAAAGGAAATAACCGTTGTGTTTAGACGACACAAGAAAGAGCAGGAAGAAGAATATATGCCGAAAATAAAAGAGGA
>JBFFCO010000014.1:0-11682 GCA_041559835.1 Minisyncoccia bacterium
ATCAAGAATATAATAATTCAAAAAATGCTCCTCAAAAACAACCCCCTGCTCCGCAGGGGGTTGTTGATTAATAGACTCTTAACTAAAACAAAGTTCTTTGATTATTATTTTTCATGATAATGCTTCTAAACTTGCCCGTATTTTCACCATTCATCTTTCTTTCTTTAAATGTTTTTTCTACAACATGTTTTGAAATTTCTTCTTCTATCTTAAATCTTTCTGCTTCGCTGTTTTCCAGCCTTTTCTCTGACAAAATCTTATACTCATTGGAAATATCAATCCCAATATAATCACTTCCTAATAATTTAGCAGCAACACAAGTCGTTCCACTTCCGGAATATGGATCCAAAACCATCCCTCTTTCCCCATTCAGCAAAGATAGAATAATCCTCACTGGCAAAACAAGTGGAAATGGTGCCGGATGATCATTTTTTCTTTCAGGTGGAAACCGCCAAATAGATGTCATAAGTGCATGCTTTGATTCTAGCTCCTTGCCAATCTTATTTTTATCTATTGGTTTATAAAGCCAATAAATTCGCTCATCAACTTGCCAAAATCTCCAACCTCTAATATTGGCCGCTATCATTCTATCCCAAACTATTTCCTGTCTAATTGTCCAATCAGTATTATTAATCCACTCCATTGGATGAATCATTTTGCCTCTTTGCCACCTTGTTTTGTGATTGTAGAAAAATGAGCCACCCGGTTTGGTTACTCTATACACCTCATTTAACAACTCTTTTTGTTGCTCCTGATAAATACTTTCAGGCAGGTTATCTCCTGCTTCATTATACTTAACATTCTTTACTAGCCATCCCTTATTTTTCTCTCCCTTATTATACGGTGGCGATGTTATTCCTAAATCAATGAAGTCATCATCCATCAATCTAAGATTTTTTATCGCATCACCGCTTAATATTTTATTTTTTATTTTTTTCATTTATTTTCTTTAAAAAATCATAAAAATTTTTAGTAAAACTATCTTTATATTTATCTAATGATTCTGATTTTATAAATACTGGCTTCAATTTTTTAGAATTTTTATAATGTTCAAAAGTAAAATTAGCACTTCTTAAAAACTCACCCAATTTATCTCCGTTTGGGAATCTTTTTTCTATTTGGTTTTTTAAATGACCGACAAAATCTTTATGAGAAAAAGGAAATTCTAAAATATAAATCAACTCTCCATTGACAAAACCCCCAATAACCATATTTAAATTTGATTTTTTATCTTTTAGAAATCTTTTGTGGGTATAATCCGTAAAGTTTCCTCCGCCATTCAACTTTCTTTTGCTTTTCCTCAATTTATTTTCTTCTGTATTTATATTTTGAGGCTTGGCTTCGCAAGGTATTTCTCCTCCTATTTCTGACGACTGCTTAAATCCATTATATCCTATTTTTGTTTCTGTCAGCTTATATCCTGCTATTGAGACAACAATATACTCCCTTAATAAAGATGAGTTTTTATCATTCATATAAACCGTTATTAAGTCATTTAATAAAGAAATTAACTAATCTTTTGATTTGTCTAATAATAAACTATTTAATTCCTTATGAGGCTTTGTAGAATAATATCTAATTATTTCGTATAATTCCTTGTTCATAATTATTCTTATTATACATCAAGAATATAATAATTCAAAAAATGCTCCTCAAACAACCCCCCTGCTCCGCAGGGGGGTTGTTGATTTCTTAAAAAATAAAAAGTGGCGGGTCGGTCGCATAATATACCGACCGCCCGCCTTACATCTAGGGGGCAGGGTTTGGGAGGGTAGAAAGAGACAAGCACGGGCACGGGAAGTAAAAAATAAAAAATAGGAGTTATTAAATAAGTGCATATACTTACCCTCTCTAATATTAAAATAAAAATGCTATCCAATTATCATACTATGCAAATTAAATAATTTGTCAATAGAAAGCCAGCAAGGTGGGGACCTTTGTATTAGGGAATATTTTTTTGCTTTTGAAATAATATAATAAATGAAGTAGAATATAAATATAATAAATATAGGGTAGCCCAACCCCCCCCTGCCAGAGGCGGGGGGGGGATAATAGTGCTATATTCAACACCCCACAATTCAAAATAATAAATTATGATAAATCTTCGTGACCTCACAATTAAAAAGACGAGGGAGATATTATTGAAAAAGGAAATTTCCTGCTTCCACTTAGTGAAAGAATTTTTTGATTATATTAAGGAAAAAGATAAAAACATTGGGGCATTTCTATCATTGAGGATGGTGGAGGCATTAGAAGAGGCAAATGAAATTGATAAAAAAATAGCGAGCAATGAGGATATTGGAAGATTGGGCGGTGTTCCAATTGCAATTAAAGATAATATGTTGGTAAAAAAGGAAATTTCTACTGCTGGCTCAAAAATATTAGAAAATTATCAAGCGACTTATAATGCAACGGTTATTAAAAAATTAAGAAAAGAAGGGGCAATAATATTAGGAAAAGCAAATTTGGATGAATTTGCTATGGGGGCATCCACTGAAAATTCTGCATATCAAATAACAAAAAACCCGTTAGATGAAAAGAAAGTTCCGGGTGGTTCTTCTGGTGGCCCTGCCTCTGCTGTTGCCTCATTTCAATCAGTCGTTGCCCTTGGCTCTGATACAGGGGGGTCAGTCCGACAACCCGCTTCATTTTGTGGATTAGTAGGGCTTCGTCCAACATATGGGGCAGTCTCAAGGTCTGGACTTATATCAATGGCCTCATCTTTAGACCAAATAGGTCCATTATCAAGAAATGTTTCTGATTCCGCTGTATTATTTGATATAATAAGAGGCAAGGATGAAAATGATCAGAGTTCTGTTGATTGTCCGTTTGATTTAAAAAAAGTTTTGGGCTTTAATTTTGATTTGAAAAATTATAAAATTGGGATAATCTCAGAGTGTTTTGAGGAAAAAATAGATATTGATTTGAAAAATTCTTTTGATGAGGCAGTCTCTATTTTAAAATCATTGGGAGTAAAAGTTGAAAATGTTTCAATAAAAAATATATTCTCATCAATTCCTTGCTATTATATTTTAATGCCATCAGAAGCGAGTGCGAATTTGGCAAGATTTGATGGTTTAAGATATAGTCCCGATAATGAATTAGTGGGGGATTTAAGTGAATTATATTCAAGGCAGAGAGGAGAAAAATTTGGCAAAGAAGCGAGGCGAAGAATTGCACTTGGGACATTTGCTTTATCATCTGGATATTATGATGCTTATTATAAGAAGGCAAAGAAAGTTCAGCAATTAATAAGAAATGAATTTTTAGATAGTTTTAAGAGGTTTGATTTATTGGTTTTGCCAACTTCTCCGACAACTGCATTTGATATTGGGGAAAAATCAAGCGACCCATTGGCGATGTATTTAGCGGATATATTTACTGCTCCTGCAAGTATTGCTGGCTTGCCTGCAATTTCATTGCCAATATTTGGCAAAAACCCTCTACCTTATGGCTTTCAAATAATGGCAAATCCATTAGGCGAGCAGAAGATATTTGAGACCGCCATTTCATTAGAAAAATTTTTGAGAAAACATTGATAAAAAAACCCCCTCGCCCCTTTTGGGGCGAGGGAGTTATTTTTTTATTTTTTATCAAGATCAAAATTGTTGATAAGTTTTTATCAATACAGAAAAAATTAAAAGCCGACAAGTAGAATTTCTTCTTCTAAATCAATTCCGAAATTATTGCGAACTTCTTTTTTGCATAAATTGATTAAATCCAAAACATCTTTTGCTTTTGCATTAGAATAATTGACAATAAAATTTGAATGCATTTCTGACACTTTGGCGCCACCAATAATCTTACCCCTCAGCCCACTTTCCTCAATAAGCCAACCAGCAGGAATTTTACCGTGAATTATCTTATCAGAAGGAATTTTTCTTAAAATATCATTCCTCAAATTTTCAGCAAGAACATTCTTAAAAACACATCCAGCAGATGGATAAGCAGGAATCTTATTTTTCCTAGACAAAATATTTTCTTTTATTTTTAAATCAATTTTTTCTTTATCGCCCTTTCTTAATTTAATATAGACAAATGAGATGGAGATTAGCAAATCTCTTAAATTACTTTTTCTATAAGAAAAACCACAATCTTTTGATTCTATTATCTTAAATTCAAAATCTCTTGAAATCCCCTCAACTTTGATAATAGAATCAGCCATACTTTCTCCATAAGCACCAGCATTTCCCATTGTCGCTCCACCAATAGTCCCCGGTATTCCGATAGCCCATTCCATCCCTTCCCAATTATTATCAATAGACAATTTAACAATAGAAGAAAGCAATTTACCTGCTCCTATTTTTAAAATAATATTTTTATTATCTTCTTCAATTATCTCAAAAGAATCAATTTTGTTTTTAATAATTAATCCGTGAAATCCATCATCAGAAAATAATATATTAGAGCCACCACCTAATATAAAGAAGGGGATATTCTCTGACTTAGCCCAGTCAATGGCAAATTTCAACTCATTAATATTCTTTGGCTCGCAAAAAAAATCAGCCCTCCCTCCTATTTTAAATGTTGTGAGAGGGGATAGGGGGATATTTTTTTTAATGATATTATTTCTCATATTTTTTCCGCCAAAGGCGGACATAATTCCCCTCTATAGAGGGGTGGCTCGCCTCTTGGCGAGACGGGGTGTTTCTTTTTTTGTCATGCCCGCGAAGGCTGGCATATTCGTTTTTGTCATATTCTTTAGACCCCCGCCTTCGCGGGGGTGACAGGAAAGAGGAAGTGGCTGGGATGACAGAAAAAGATATTTCTTAATTTAAGGCATTCCGAAAATTGATCCATAAATTAAATATATTGGAATAGAAAACCATATTGCTAAAATTGATAACCAAATTAGAAAAACAATCAGATAAATGAAAGAGCCAATCAAAATTCTTGCTGTTCTAAAAATTGGACCCAAAATATATCCTAAAATAGTTCTGTCTTGATATAGCGGTCTCATCCAATTTCTTATTGTTATCCTCACCGCAAATGTATAATCCATTGCCCCCAAAATATTTCTTAATTTTTTCCAAAAGAATAAAAACCCATCAAAATACCAACCTTTAAAAAAATTAGATATCTTTGAAAAGAATTGATTTATTAAATAAATAATAAAAACATTTTTTAATGAGTAGGTCATATATTTGAGCATTTGTTATAAGGAGGGATATTCGCTTCCTCTTCTTCTTCTATTTTCAGCGATGATTTCTTCTAATACAACCATTACTGGAATGGCGAAAACAATTCCTAAAATTCCTCCTAATGCCGCACCAGCCAAAATTGCAATAATTACCAAAACAGGATTTAAGCCAACTGATTTTTTCATCATTAGAGGAACGAAAATATTGCTTTCAATTTGTTGAATTATTATGAATATTGCTATAATCCAAATGGCTATTGATGCTGATTGGGAAAGGGCGACTAAAACACTGATTGCCCCGGAAAATATTGGTCCGACGACTGGAACTATTTCTAATACGGCTGCTAAAACAGCCAAAACTAATGCATACTTAACTCCCAATAGGACTAATGATATATATACTAAAATTCCGACTATCAAACTTAATAAAAGTTGGGTGCGGAACCAATATCCTACGCGAACCCTCACTTTTTCCCAAATATTTATAACGGTTGGCTCTATGCTTGCTGGAGTGATGATGTTGATAAGCCCTAAGATGCCATTCTTTTTGATTAAGAGGTAGAATGAAATAAGGAGGGCGGAAATGGCCGCTGTGATGCCACCGAGAAAATCAAAAAATATTGATAGAATTGTTGAGCCACTTTGAATTATTGAATCCCCATAACTTAATATTACTTCATTTATATTTTGAGCGAACTTTGAGCCAATAATGAAATCTAAAAATTTTTCTGAATATCCCGGAATAAGGTCGGCGGCTGCTATAATTTCACGATAGAAAACAGGGGCTATTATTAATGTTATCAAGGCGAAAAATGCTGCTACTAAGAAATATACGATTATTGAGCCCAATATCCTGCTTAATTTCTTTTTTTGAAACCAACTCACAACTGGGTCAAAGGCGGCAAAAATTATGATGGCGAAAAATAGAATCGCCAAAACCGATTTTGCATAATATATAAAGCCGAGGATTGATAGGACGGCTACCACCCTCCAAATGCTTTGCCATGATAAGTGTCTTGTCTCAATCATATTTTTCTATCTTTTATAAGAAATAATTAAAGAGATTATACTGCATTAAAAAACCTTATCCCTCCCCGCCTACGGCGGGGGGTGATTATCTTACTTTATAGACATTATAGCAAAAAAATTAAATAATAAAAAACAGCCCGTGGCACGATAGCACAATAGTGCGACCAACGGGCATTAAATATTATTTTACACATTTTCAGGCATGAATACCCAGTTGATCAATCGTTCTTCTATTACTTGATTTATGCTTAAATAAGGATATTTTCCTTGATGTGAAAATTTTATATCTTTCAATAGAAGTCTAAGCACAGAAAATACTGACACAATAGTTGAAGTGTGAATTAGAAAGCCATCGTTATCATATGAAACCGGATTCCTAACATCCCTTCTCAAACTAATGCCTCTTAAGATTTCTGGTTCAATCTCTTCTGTGCCTTGATGTGATATTACAACTAGAAACTCACCTTTTTCTAGAAGATTTTTTACTTTTGAAGCAATTTCTTCAACATTTTCACTTGTTAATTCGTCATAAATATCCATTTTTCACCTCCGACACAAATGCTAACATTTTTTGAAATACTTGTCAAATTTGATAATAAAAAATATGTATCAAAATCCCCCTTGCCTTGACAATCAAATTGTGTGGTATAATATAGTTGAATTAAAAGCCCCCCGATGATTCTTCTCAAAGAGGGGCTTTAGAGTCCTCCTGACTCTATACTTTCCTCATCTTTTTAGATGCGGAAAGTATTTTTTTAACAGATAATTTTCTTCTATTATTAGGATAGAAGCAAAAGGCCTTTAATCCATAATCAGAAGCATAAATTTTCTGACCCGCTGGGGTTGTGATATGTGTTCTACATATCATGCCCTCTGTTATTTTTCCCATATTTTTTTGGGGCTCACGAAGTGACTAGTTCCGTTCGGCAGACGAGCATTAAATTAACTACCTACATAAAAGATTAATTTTTAATTTTCCTCTGATGTAGGTATTCAAATTAAAAACTCATTTCCAAGAAGTGCTCCATCAGCAATAAAGTTATAGTTTTATAGCAAACAAAAACTTTTTTACTGATTGCGACATCAATTTGCTGATGACGCACTTCTCAAAAATGAGCTCTACTCAATATTTTATTTTTGTTTGCTATTTATTAAATCATAAGAATACTATAACTTAATGTCGCATTTCTATTTTAGCAATCTAAAATCAATAAGGCAACATCACTTTGTGGATAACTGTATAAATTAAATTAATAAAACAAAAATAGTCCAGCCATATTATCTCAAATTAGATTATTTGATTCAAAAAGATTGGCTTATTCAATTGGCAGAATGAGTGTCGGCGACTTTACAAAATTAAAAGAAAAACTCATTGAGTTGATTCAATGAATTTGGTTTTTACTCCCCGAAGGGAGAAGGGACTATGTGTCCATTTGTATTCTTATTATATTTAAATAAAAAAACAAAGTCAAATTAAAGTATTGTCTAACGCAAGATTATTTTGGAATAACCTTTTTTATTATTTTAAGAATATTGATTTTTGATATTTTGTGGTAGAATATGGTTATGAAAAAAAATAATTTCATGATATATATATTGAGCAAGATGAAGATGGTGTATTTGTTGGGTCTATTCCAACAATACCCGGCTGTCATGCTCAAGGGAAAAGCCAAGAGGAGATGATTAAGAACTTACAAGAAGTTTTAGTTTTGTGTTTGAGGAGTATGAAATTTTAAGAAAAAAATAAAAGCCACTTAATTAATAAATACTTTTGGGCATGAAATTTCTAAGATGCTTTATTATAGAAACCACCATCCCTTCTCGCCTGTTGGCGAGCCACCCCTCTATTAAGGGGGAATTATAAGACCCGCCTTCGTCCACCTCTGGCGGACTTCGGTAGGGCAAGCCCGCCTTCGTTGAAACTTAGGCGAGGCGAAGTAAAATATGCCAAGTGAAAATAATAAATTTTTCTCAGACTCATTATTGAGGCCAAAAAAATGGTCCGACTTTATAGGACAGGAAAAAATAAAAAGAAATCTAAAAATAATATTAGAAGCCGCTAAAAAAAGAGGGGAATCACCAGATCACCTTCTTTTTTATGGCTCCGCTGGATTAGGAAAAACAACGATGGCTTCATTGGCCGCTCAAGAAAGTGGTTCTAATTTAAAAATAACATCAGGTCCAGCAATTGAAAAAGCAGGAGATTTAGCATCAGTTTTGGCAAATTTAGAAGAAGGGGATTTTTTATTCATAGATGAGATACACAGACTAAACAAGATGATAGAGGAAATACTTTATTCGGCTATGGAGTCAAGGGTTTTGAATTTAGTATTAGGCAAGGGACCATCAGCAAGAACGGTTCAATTTGATTTACCGGGATTCACTCTGATGGCAGCAACTACTCGAGCAGGGCTTCTCTCATCTCCTTTGAGGTCAAGATTTGGAGCAACTTTTAAGTTAGATTTTTATGAAAATGAGGATATTGAAAAAATAATATTAAGAAATGCAGAATCGCTGAATGTTTTAATTGAAAAAGAGGCAATAAATATTTTAGCCCAAGCAAGTCGAGCAACTCCGAGGACGGCTAATAGATTATTAAAAAGAAGTCGTGATTTGGCTGAAGTTGAGGGTGAAGAGAAAATAACGGCGGATATTGCAAGGAAGACATTGGTAATGCTTGAGATTGATGATATGGGATTAGAGGCGGCTGATAGAAATTTGATGGGGATTATTAGGGATAATTTTTCTGGTGGTCCTGTTGGAATTGGAGCAATGGCAGCTGCTACAAATGAAGAGAGGGGGACAATAGAGGAGGTTTATGAGCCATATCTTATGAGAATTGGGTTTTTAGAGAGGACAAATAAGGGGAGAATCCTCACAACCGCCGCTTACCAGCATCTTAATAAGTGGAGGGATTGATGATAATCAAGTGCCTTGTTTTTTCTCTGTTGCCTCTGCGAAAGCAGTATTCTAATTCCCCTCTAATAGAGGGGTGGTCCAGCCCCTGTCCGCAGGGGCTGGGCGGGGTGTTTCTCTATAATAAAAACTCACCACCCTCATCTATCTTTCTTGATAGATTCCGAGTGGCAAGTGGTTTTCGGACTTATTTAGATATAGCCCTTGTTCCCAAAAGTTCTATGTATGGCATTCCCTTATAGTATCCTTCAGGCTTATACATTATTTCTATTCTTGACAAATCTCTCGTCATGAACATCAACCCGCCTGGTCTTATTTTCCAAACCATATGCATAGAGATTTTGTCATTTAAATTGTGAGAATCATGATAAGGTTCTAGTTTTAGAAAAATTATTGTTCCATCTTGCGGGTCATAACTCGCTATTTCTCCAGTTGTCCAAGGGAATTGGAAATCGGATTCTCCCACTTCTTCTCTTGTTAGTGAAACAAGGAATAAAACGAATAAAAATACAGAAAGTATCGTGATAAGATTAAGCAGTTTATTTGACTTTTTCATTTTTTTCCTCCTGACCTTATGCTATAATATTATTATAATTTGTCAATAATAAAAAAATCGCTCCCGAGAGAGCGACAACACCTTCCAAGTGGAAGAAGAGTCAGATTACCAATTAATTATATATTATCACCCCTATTATATTTGTCAATATTAAAATTGTGGATAAGATTATGTGGATCCGGGGGGAATCGAACCCCCAAGATGTTAGTTGGTAATCCAACTCTCCCACCCGGCGGACCCAAATAATCAATAGTTATTATAATTCAAAATTAATAATTAACAAAACATGAATCAAAATAAATTTAAAATATTAATATTATTAACTATTTTTACTGGGGGAGTTTTTGTTTATAATCCAAACATCGTATTAGGTGAGGAGGAGCAGATGATAAACTTAATTATCAACGAACTTATGCCTAATCCAAAGGGATCTGATAAGGAGGGGGAGTGGATTGAAATAAGAAACTTGAGTTCTTTTGAGATTAATCTTTATAACTACAATCCAACCATTATGTTATAAGAAATGATAATAATCCATGAATTTGCAATTAATAAGCCGATTTTTTGGGTAAAACCATAGGGTATAGATATAGATACTTTTTTTTCCATATCTCCAAATCCGAATATAAAATAAAAAATAGACAACATTAGCAACAATAAAATACCAACAACTAAATATATAGTTGTATATGTTTTTAGGTTGTTGCCGTCAAAATTTTTAGAAAGAATAAATAAAGATGTCAAAAAACAGATTGATTGAATAATAGAGCCAGAATAATGGACAATCTTATGGGGTGTAATTGGATCGCTAGCGGCAGCTGGAAATAAAAGAACTATAAACACCCCCATCCCAGCAAAAATTAAAAAATATCCTGCTAATTGAATTTTTGCCTGATTTAAAATGTTTATGCCTGTAATAATCTGAGATAAAGCCATTAACAAAAAACTTAATTTTATAAATATACTTCCATGACCAATAGCATAATTACTGAGACCGTGGTAAAGAAAGTCCAAATCCAATCTAAAAAAATGAATAGATATCATAGATACTATAAAATACAAAGAACTTATAATGGCAATAATGGACAACCAATTAATATGCATATATTAAAAAAGATGAGTTTTTACTAAACTTCGACTATTCTCTTTATGCTTCATATTATTAAGCAATATTATTGGTGTGCCTATCTTACTAATTGTCTTCTTGTATCTTTTAACACTCATTTTAAAAACAAAGAAAATATAATAAGATAATCCTATTGAGATTCCATTTTTTTGAGCCAGAGTTATATTTTCTTTTTTATAGAGCCAAAAAGGGACACAAAAAGAATCTGCTTTTGATTTTTTTGCTTTTTCTAACATAGAATTGAAAGAATTGAAAACAGAAAAGGAAAAATAAGAACAAAGATAACATTGATGGGGGAACCCATCTTTAAATTGCCTTAATTGATCAAATGAATAAAACTGAAGAAGATACTCAAGATTGAATTTTTGACAGATATTATCCAAAGAATCAGCTCTAACTTTTTCTTTAATATCTAAGAAAATTAATGGAAATCCTTTTTGAGATATTACTCTTAAAATTTCTTCCAAAGAAAAAACTTTAAAAAGTTTTTTAACAACAGAAAACTTAAAAAAGATTAAAAAAGGACGAAATAGGAATAGTCCATGATGACAATAGATAACCCCATCTTTACTTTGACGAATATCTATTTCTATAACTTCAGGGTCATATTTCATCGCATTCTTGAAAGAATTCAAAGAATTTTCTTTTCCATATACCGAACTACTTCCATGGAAACCGATAAGCGGCCTCTTGTAATCTAAATCTTTGAGCTTGAATTTCTTTATTGACAACATATTGAAAAATTTTATCTAAATTTTTTCAATTGTCAATGTTTAGTCTTGTCCAATACAAGATGAGCCCCAAATGAGTATTGATTACAATACAAAATGAGCCCAAAACAAGCCCATTTTGTAAAAAATGTGAGTTTAGGCATAATAAAGGTTATGCAAATAATTATGGAAAACTCACACCCAC
>JBFFCO010000015.1:0-11587 GCA_041559835.1 Minisyncoccia bacterium
CCCCCCGCCGAAGGCGGGGGGTGATGTTATTATTTTTGTTTCTAGTTACTCTCTAGATATTCGAAATTTTGATTTTCTTTGGAGTTGTTAATCTTGCCGCGTCTTATTCCCCTCTATAGAGGGGTGGTCCAGCCCCTGTCCGCAGGGGCTGGGACGGGGTGTTTTCTCTTTTATCGAGGCATTGCCCTCTTATCAGATATCACTTCTTGGTCTTAAAATCTCGCCCAACCCCTTTGTTATATCACTCTTATCTTCCTCGAAAACCTGCCCCTTATAAATCCAAACCTTAATTCCCAAACTTCCATAAGTATCAATTGCTTTTGCCATTGCGAAATCAATATCAGCCCTCAATGTTTGGAGTGGCATTTTCCCCCACTCAAGATGCTCGCTTCGGGCAATATCAGCCCCGCCCAATCTTCCAGAAATTCTTATCTTAACACCCTCAACCTCCTTATTTTTTGAAACTTGGTCAATCATTCTTTTCATTACCTTCCTAAATGGAGTTCTCTTTTCTAAATCTTCAGCAATTAAATTGGCAACTACTTGAGCACTAGCAGTTGGAGACCTCACCTCGCTCACATTTATTGATAAAACAACTTTTTCAGTTAAGCCCACCGCCTTTCTATGCTTTTTTATTAAACTATCAACTTCCTTTGTTAAATCATCAATTCCCTTTCCGCCTCGTCCAATTATTACTCCCGGACGAGCAGTTGTGATATTTATAGAAAGTTCGTTGCCTAATCTTTCAATTATTATATTTTCTATTCCGGCTGGCTTCAATTTTTTCTTTAAAAATTCTCTAATTTTAAAATCCTCTTCCAAAATCTTTGGCAGAGTTTTCTTTTTAGGAAACCATCGCGAATCCCATTGCTTTGTGATCCCTAATCTAAATAATTTTGGGTTTATTTTCCTACTCATAGTTTATATATTTTATGTTTATCTTGTATTATTCCCCTCTAATAGAGGGGTGGCTCGCCTCTTGGCGAGACGGGGTGTTCTCTTTTTTCTTTAGACCCCCCCCGCCTCTAGCGGGAGCGACAGAGAGAAACTATTTCTTGATATCTGATTTAATAAATTTGACCGAAGGTGCTTTTCTCTTCCTCTTTTTAACATCTTTTTCTTTGATTGTCAAAAATATATGAGACATTTTTTTCTGAATCATTGTTGCCCTTCCCTTTGCTCTTGGCATTGATCTTTTCAACATTGGACCTTTATCAACTCTAATTTCATCTATAATGAGATTGTCCTTATTCAAGCCAATATTCTCAGCGTTTTTTTTGGCACTTCTAACTAATTTCAAAATAGGACCTGATGCTCTTTGCGGACGAAAAAGAAGCTCGGATTCTGCTTCTGAGATAGGCATTCCCTTGATAATATCTGCTACCTTCCTTGTTTTTCGAGGGGCAATTTTCAAATATTTCAAGGTTGCTTTTGCAACTTTTTCAATAATCTTTCCATTTTCACTTTTTTCTTTTGCTATTGACATTTTTTTGAATTAAAAATTCTATTAAAAAATACTACTTCTTGCCCTTCTTCTCCAACTCCTTCTGCATCTTACCACCATGACGAATAAACTTTTTGGAAGGAGAAAATTCTCCCAACTTATGTCCGACCATATCTTCAACTATCGGACCAACCTTAATAAAGTCCTTTCCATTATGGACTTCAAAAATATGACCTATCATTTCAGGACTAATACTTGAACTTCTTGCCCATGTCTTTATTGGCTGACGAGAATTTGGGTCAGACGACATTACTTTCTTCATTAATTTTTGATCCACAAATGGACCTTTCTTTAAACTTCTACTCATGTTTAATGATTTTATTAAATAGATTATTTTTCACTTTACTATCACTCTACTCATATATTTAAATTAAGCAATAAACTCTCTTGACATTATATTTTTTTATTATATTATGGCAAACAGGAGGTTAAGACAATGGTTAAAAAAATTACGATTACAACAACTTATGCTAGCAACCCCAATAATATAAGGCCTCATGCATATTGGAAAGATGAAATCGGGAACACACATCATACAAATGATTATAGAGGCTTGGTTGGTCTCTTTGAGGAAATATTTTTAATAGGAAGATTTGACCCGAAAGATAAGTTTGAAATTTCATTTGAAAATAATCCAAATAGCATATACAACTTTGATTTCATTGAATACTTATCCGCCAATCTGCCAAAGAATAATCAATAATCGCTTCATCCTATCGCTCATCTTAATAAATACAACAAAGAGATGGGCGACTTTTTTATAGTTGTTAATCTTACCTCGTCTTATTCCCCTCTATAGAGGGGTGGTCCAGCCCCTGTCCGCAGGGGCTGGGACGGGGTGTTTCTCCTACTACTTCTTCTTATCTCTCGCTGACTTTCTCCTGCTCACAATCAACTTATTGCTCCACTTCTTCTTCTTTCTCGTCTTTCTTCCTCCAGTCACCTTACCCCACTTTGTCTTAGGCCTCTTAGTTCCACGAGAGTGATGGGCCTCTCCTCCACCATAAGGATGGTCGCAAGGATTCATCGCAAATCCCCTCACGGTTGGTCTTTTGCCAAGCCATCTATTTCTACCCGCCTTACCTATCTTTATTGTCTTAAATTCTTGATTGGAAACTTCGCCAATAGTAGCAAAACAATCAGCTAATATCTTTCTCACCTCACCAGATGGGAATTTAACTAATGAATACTTTCCTTCTGTTCCCATAACTTCGGATGATGAGCCGGCTGACCGAACTAATTTACCTCCTTGACCGGGGAATATCTCAATATTACAAACTTTTGTGCTCACGGGGATATTTCTTAATTGCATTCTATTGCCTATTTTAACTGGTGTTTTCTTATCGGCAATTATCTCATCTCCCTTTTTTAAATCTCCGGGAATTAAAATATACCTTTTTTCTCCGTCTTTGTAAAGGATTAATGATATAAAGGCATTTCTGTATGGGTCATATTCAATAGTTGTTATTTTCGCCGGCACTCCTAATTTGTCTTGCTTGAAGTCTATCTGGCGATATAATTTTTTTGCTCCCCCTCCTTGATGACGAACTGTTATTCGTCCGCTACTATTTCTTCCTGCTCTCTTTTTTAGAGATAATAAAAGGGGCTTGAACGGCTCATCAGTCGTCAAGACTTTTTTATAATCAATTCCTGTCATATTTCTCCTTGATGGAGTTGTTGGTTTATATCTCTTCGCCATTTTATTAGTTTATTAGTTAATACACTTTGAATTACGAAATATCTTTTTATTTAACCATATACATTTCTCTTTCTGTCACCCCCGCACTCTTTCTGTCCCCCCTGCGAAGGCAGGGGTCTAAAAAACAAGGGAAAACGGAGATGCCTGCCTTCGCAGGCATGACACAAGAAAGGGGCAATTTTTCTATTTTGCAATTCAAGATTTTATATAGTTTATTTATTTTGCGACATCGGATTGGGCGGTACTTGGTAATATATCAATATTATATCCTTCCTTCAATTGAACAATCGCTTTCTTGAAGCCGGACCTCTTACCCATACTTCTTCCCAATCTTCTTTTCTTTGAAGGCATATTTAATATTCTCACAACATCAACCTTCACATTATATATTTTCTCTATTGCCTTTCCTATTTCTGTCTTATTTGCCGATTTTTCTACTTTAAATACAAACTTTCTATCAGCGGATAATCCGCTTGATTTTTCAGTGATATGAGGTCTTAGAATTAGGTATTCTAAATGACTTCTTGATTTTTTCAAGCCATTTTTTACTTCTTTTGCCTCACCCACCTCCTTTATCTCTTTTTTCTCTTCCTTTTTCTCATCCTTACTCTCTTCTTTTTTAGTTTTTTTATCAAATATACTCATAGTTATATTATTGTTGTTATATTGAGCATCTTGACCCTCCCCCCGCCTTCGGCGGGGGGAGGGTCTTTAATTTATAACAATATACTCATAGTTTTATATACAATCAAACCTCATATCCACTACCACCAAAGATAGAAATCTTATTCCCCTCTAATAGAGGGGTGGTCAGCCTCTGGCTGGACGGGGTGTTTTCCCCCACCGAAGGTGGGGGAGCGTCTTAATAATTATCAAATATACTTATATTACATTATTTCTTCTCCTTATAAACATTGCCTAATTCAGCGATTGCATCCTTTGTGAATATTATATTCTTATACTTTAATATATCCTCCAAATTGAAGTTTCTCACCGTCGCCGTTTGAACAATGGTTAGATTTCTTACTGACCTTGATATTTCCGGATTACCCTTATCCAAAATCAAAAGTCCTGAATTCTTCTTTTCCGGAATAAGATTTTTCAAAATTGAGTGAGCCACCTTTGTTTTTGGGCTTTCCAACTTTATCTCATCAATCACCTTTATTTCTTTATCTAATAATTTTTTAGAAAGGGCTGAAAAAAGAGCCAATCTCTTTACTTTCTTATTTACCTTCTTAGTAAAATTCCTCTCCTTTGTTGGACCAAATGTAACTCCTCCTCCTCTCCATAATGGCGATCTAATAGTTCCATGTCTTGCTCTGCCAGTCCCCTTTTGCCTCCATGGCTTCTTTCCTCCACCTCTTTTTTCTCCTGTTCCTTTTGTATGAGCGATATTTTTTCTTCTGTTTGCCTGAATTGCTACTAATACTTGATGGACTACATCTGGCCTCCATTTTTCACCGAAAATAAAGCCCGGCAGATCAATATCCCCTATTTCCTTGTTTTCTTGATTGTATATTATCGTCTTCATATTGATGAGATTTCTAATATTGTGTCTCTTCGTCCGGGGATTGCACCCTTAATGCCTAACAAATTCTTTTCCTTATCAATATACACAATTTTTCTATTTTTCAAAGTTATTCTGTCTCCACCCATTCTCCCAGCCATTTTCTTGCCCTTCATAACTCTTTGCGGACCAGTTGAGCCAATAGAGCCCGGGGCTCTTAATGAATGCTTTTGTCCGTGACTTTTTGGACCACCATGAAATCCATGCCTCTTAACTACTCCTTGAAATCCCTTTGCCTTGCTAATTCCACTCACCACCACCTTGTCTCCCTCTTCAAATATTGATAAATCCATCTTATCTCCTCTCTTAAATTCGCCATCCTCATCTATCCTAAACTCTCTCAAGTATTGAAATGCTCCCAAATCGCCAAGGTGATTTTTTTCTGCTTTTGATAATCTTTGTGGCTTCTGCTCTGAGAAAGCAACTTGAATTGCTTGATATCCATCTTTTTCCTTATTTCTTATTTGAGAAACTACAACAGGACCCGCTGATATCAATGTCATTGGTGTTTGCTTATCTTCTATATAAATAGTTGTCATCCCTATTTTTTTTCCCAATATAAATTTCTTCATGGTATATTTTGATATTATCGCCTCCCCCTCCCCGCTTCGCGGGGAGGGGAGCACATCCATTATCTCAATATAAATTTCTTCATAGTATATTGATAATGCTATTACTCTCTCCCCCGCCAGAAGTGGCACATCCGCCTCTAGCGGGCGGGGGAGAGAAGTGTATCCATTATCCCAATATAAATTTATTCAGATGATTCGCGATTTTTATTCTCCTCCCTCCCCGCTCCGCGGGGAGGGAGAGGAGTGTATCCATTATCTCAATATAAATTTCTTCATAGTATATTGATATTATTCCCCCTCCGCCGAAGGCGGGGGGGGATACATTCAACTATTCCAATTTAACTAAAAACATCACTCATTAAAATATAAGTATATTCTATCTTTAATTATCAAAGTATAAACATTTTTATTTATTTATCAAGCCCGAGTCTATGTGCTTGAAACTTTGCATCTCAAGAAAATTTTTCTAATTCCTCTCTCACAACAACCCTATCATCCCAAGGGATTTTCTTATTATCAGCAAGAACCATAACTTTTTCCGCTCCTTTGCCAGTGATTATTACGATATCATTTTTTTGACAAATTCTTATGGCAGTAGAAATCGCCTCTCTCCTATCCTCAATAATCTGATAATCCTTATTATTCTCCCTTAATCCATCAGCAACATCCTTCATAATATCAACTGGATTTTCATCATAAGGATCCTCATTAGTTATGATTATCTCATCACAATATTGTCCCGCAATCTTACCCATTACTGGTCTTTTCCACTTATCCCTACCCCCACCTGTTCCGCCTAATATACAAATCAATTTGCCATTATTGGAATTAGAAGAAATCTCGCTCCTTAATAATTGATAAACCGCCTCAAGTGAATCAGGTGTATGAGCAAAATCAACAAATATATTTTTGCCTTTTTCATTCTCTATTTTTTCCATCCTTCCGGCTACTCCTGAGAATTTTGATATCGCCTCTTTTACAACAGACAATGGAATATTTAGCGACAAAGAAATAGAAATAGCTGCCAATATATTATATAAATTAAATTTTCCCTTTAGAGATGATTTAAATTTATAATTATCTAAATTAAATATTATGCCCTCTGAATTAATAGAATAATCGGATGGTTTTACTATTAAAATTTTATTACCACCGAAAGAAAATGGTGGTGGTGAAGATGACAATGAGTATCCAATTTTCTTATCAGCCCAATATTTCAAAAAATTATTAGCGAATTTATCATCTAAATTCACAATACTTGTCTTTATCTGGAAATTATTCATCTTGCCTCTTCTATCATTATAGAGAAATGTTTTTTTAGTGGATTCTAATTTCTTAAATAATTTCTCTTTGGCAAAAAGATATTTTTCAAATGAATTATTATGTTCCTCTAAATGCTCGGGATGAATATTATTAAATAAGACAACATCAAAATCAATTGCTCTATGTCTATGCTGGTCCATTCCAATAGATGTTGCTTCTAAAATTAGATATTTACAATTATTCCTCACTGCCCTCCTAATAAATTTTTGAATAAAAAATCTGCCCGGCATTGTCATCTTTGTTTTGTTCGCCCACTCCTCTTCTCCAATCTTAAATCTCAATGAATTTATCATTGCTGTTTTTAAATTAAATTCCTCCAATATGGAGTTTAATATTTCTGCTATTGTTGTCTTGCCCTTTGTTCCTGTTATTCCTATGACGATTATTTTTCTGCTGGGAAATCCATATAGCATCGCTCCAATCCATGATAATAATAAGTGATATATTGATATCACAAATCTTGGTGTCATTTTTCTAATAATTTTTTTAATCTGATAAATCATATTTTTAATATTTACCTTTTATCATCATTTCAACCTCATCATCATAATTAAAATTTAACATTTTATCAAATTGTATTTCAAATTTTTCTGATTTGATTATTTGTCGGTTTATTGTATTATTAAAGTGGTTCTTTAGGAGGTGTAAAATGGATTGGTTATTGAGAGTTTTAATTGATTTATTCCGAGATGCCCTTGTTGTTATAGGATTTATTATTTGGTTCTCTTGGATATGGGAAGAAATAGAAATTTATTTTAGAAAATTGAGGGGTGGCTAAATTATCCTGATGTCGAAAATAAAAATCGGCATCAGTTTTTTATTTTTCAAAATTTGACAAATCTATTCCTCTATGATATAATACCATTAGATAATCACGATTATCGCTAATATAAATTAACAAAAAAATAGGAGAAAAAATGAAACAAAAAAGATCTTTTAGTGAGATTATTGCCAGTAGCAGGATTATTAGAGGGATTGTTGCCTTTTTATGGATTTCCATGATGATGCTTATCCTTACTTCTTTCCATTCTGCTTATCTTGAGGAAAGGCATATGGCCAAACAAGAAAGAGATCAGCCTGAAAGAAATTCAGTGTATAAAATAATTGCAAGAGAAGGAAAGATGTGGGTAATTCCCGGGGATGATGATTATGCTTTTTATAGTCCACCTGGGAATGGTAGTGAGAAAAAAGATCAAAAAAAGATTTTAATTCATGGTGTCAGTGTGAGAAAATTAAAAGAGTTTGATGCCCCTCAAAATGCATATTGGGAATTAAATCCTGCCAATTTAGCAGGAATGACTAATAATTCCTATATTGGTCCGTATTTCAATTTTAAACATTGGGGATTGAAAAATGATCCAAAGGTCATGGCAAGGATGACAAACGACTTTAGATCATCAAGACTCTGGCAGAATTGGAAAAAAAATCTTAAAGATCCGGTGGGGGTTTTTAAAAAAATTGAATCTATCCGATGATTTAATCAAAAAAATCGAGGAAATGGCTAAAAATAAAAAAATGGGGTTATTGCAATACATTGATTGGACTGATTGACTATTAATTGCTCTCATTATCGTTGGACATGTTGCTTTGAGAAAAAGCGACCTCTGTCCTATTTTTTATTTTTCAACCAATTAGCTAGTTAATTCCACATTCTCGCAAATAACCTTCAACTCACCATTATTCTTATCAACCCTTCCAGTGGTGATGATTATATTATCCTTCTCCCACTTTTCCGAAGACTGCTCCAATGTCTTTGGAAAAACAACAACTTCCATTTGCCCTGTCTTATCCTCCAGCTTCACTGCCAGCATCGGCTTTCCAGATTTTGTAATTATTTTCTTTATATCAGAAATTATTCCGCAAACCCTTATCTTCTTGCCGACCAATTTTTCATCAATTTTATCTATTGGCCAAAAACTATTTTTTTCATTTATTGCCTTGCAATAATTCAATGGGTGGTCAGAAATATATAAACCCAATAATTCCCTCTCCCATGATAGTTTCACATTGGGCGAAATTGGTTCAGTTTTTATCAAATTCAAGGGAGGAAAATTAATATCATCTCCAAAAAGACTTATTTGAGGATTTGCTTGAGAACTTTTAGCATCCCTATTATATCTCAAAAGTTCATCAACATTTTCAAATAGCAATCCCCTCTCCTCAAACTCATCAAAAGCACCTGACCTTATCAAACTCTCCAAAGACTTTTTATTTAAATCCTTATGCCCGATTCTTTCTAAAAATTCCTTCATTGATTTAAAATTACCACTCTTCTTTCTATCGTCTACAATTGCCTTGCTAATATTCTCGCCAACATTTTTGATTGTTTGTATCCCAAATCTTATTGAATTTTTTTCTCTAATAACACCAAATTTTTTAAAACTTTCGTTTATATTCGGAGGCAAAACTGCAATTCCCATCCTCTTACATTCGGATATTAGTTCAGCCGTTCTCTCAACTTCGGTTGCCTCATTGTTCATTAAAGCGGCCATAAATTCCAAAGAATAATTTGCTTTTAAATAAGCGGTCTGATATGCGATGTATGCATAACAAACACTATGGCTTCTATTAAATCCGTATCTTGCAAACGGCTCAATAAAATCCCAAATTTTTTGGGCCTTTTTTTCATCAATATTATTGTCAATCATTCCCTTTATCAATTTTCCCTTCTGCTCGTCTAATAATTTTTTTATTTTCTTACCCACTGCCTTTCTTAAAACATCTGCTTCTCCATAAGTAAAGCCAGCCAAATCTATGGCAATTCTCAAAACTTGTTCCTGATAAATGGCAATTCCGAATGTATTTTCCAAAATTGGCTCTAATTTTGGGTGGAGATAAGATATTTTCTCCTTGCCATTTTTTCGAGCAAGATATGTTGGAATAAAATCCATCGGCCCCGGACGATAAAGAGCAACCATAGCGATGATATTTTCTAAATTAGATGGCTTTAATTCTTTCAAATATCTCCTCATTCCACCACTTTCTAATTGAAAAACTCCAACCGTTTCCGCCCTGCTAAGAAGTTCAAATGTTTTTTTATCTTCCATATCTAAATTGGAAATATCTATTTTTTTATTATGAATTGCCTCAATTATTTCCAAGGAATTTTCAATGGTGGTAAGAGTCCTTATCCCTAATAAATCCATTTTTAATAACCCCAATGCCTCTACAGAATACATATCATATTGAGCAATAATTGAGTCTTGGTTTTGAGGTGCTCTCTGAAGCGGAACATAATCTGTGAGAGGCAATTTCGTAATGATTGCTCCGCAAGCATGAACAGAAGCATGCCTCACAACTCCCTCTAATTTTTTTGAGTAGTCAATTAATTTTTTCACTTCGGCATCCTTTTTGTATAAATCTTTTAACTCGGCAACTGATTCCAACGACTGATCTAATGTATGGGCAAATGGAATTAATTTGGCGATTGAATCACAAAAACTATAACTCATACCCAATGCCCGACCAGTATCACGAATAGCAGCCCGAGCGGCCATCGTTCCAAATGTTATGATTTGAGCAACATTATTTTTTCCATATTTTTCCGAGAGATAAATCAAAACCTCATCTCTTCGGATATCGGCAAAGTCCATATCAATATCGGGCATTGAAATTCTTTCGGGATTCAAAAATCTTTCAAAAAGCAAATCATATTCCAATGGGTTTATTTCCGTGATATTTAATAAGTAAGAAACTATTGAGCCAGCGGCCGAACCTCTTCCGGGACCGACAACTATTCCTTGATTTTTTGCCCAATTAACAAAGTCAGCAACAATTAAAAAATAATCAATAAACCCGGTCTTCTTTATTATCCCCAATTCATATTCTAATCTATCCAAAACTTCTTTTTCTGGATTATCCCCTATTTTCTTCTTTAAACCATCCTCGCAAAGAGAGATAAAATATTTCTCATTATTTTCAAATCCATTTGGGGTTTCAAATGAAGGGAGAATGCTTTTCCCAAATTCTAAATCAACAGAGCATAATTCCGCTATTTTTGATGAATTTTCTATTGCCGATGGAGCATCTTTATATAATTCTTCCATCACTTCCTTTGGGCAGAGAGAAAAATCATCCTGCTTCATGCTCATTCTTTCTTTTTGATCAATGGTATTATTTGTTTGAATTGCTAATAATATATCTTGAGCATCGGCATCTTCTGGTAAAATATAATGGGTATCATATGTTGCAACAACTGGAACATTGTATTTTTTACTTAATTCAATCAAGCCTTCTTTGGCGACTTTTGTTTCCTCTATTTTGGGATGATAATTCAATTCTAAATAAAAATTTTCTCCAAAGATTTCAAGATATTCTTTTAGTTTTTCCTCAGCGACATCCATTTGATTAGAGACGATATGGCTGGCTATTTCGCCGGCATTACATCCGGAAAGACAAATCAATCCATCAGAATGCTCTCTCAATAATTCCTTGTCAATTCTCGGTTTATAATAAAAACCTTCTAAATGGGATTTAGTTGTTAATTGAAGTAAGTTTTTATATCCCTCATAATTTTTTGCCAACAAAACAAGGTGATAATTTTTATTATCAATGTGTGGCTGTTTGTCATGACGACTTCTTTTTGCTAAATAAAATTCAACACCCAATATTGGCTTTATTCCTATTTTTTTTGCTTTTTGATAAAATTGAGGGATTCCATACATATTCCCATGGTCTGTGAGAGCAATTGATGAGAATCCCAATTCTTTTGCTCTTTCTAATAATCCATCTATCTTCGCCAGTCCATCCAGCAGAGAATAATGAGAGTGAATATGTAAATGAGTAAATTCCATAATTTTTTAAATTTATAAATTTAAATTTAGGATGAGATATAAAATAAATAATTGATGTACCCCGCCGCCAAAGGCGGCGGGGTATTGATGCCTCTCTATTCATCCTTACTCCCTCATTATATCCACAAA
>JBFFCO010000016.1:0-11430 GCA_041559835.1 Minisyncoccia bacterium
GATGATTAATTCAAGAACTCGTTTTGCCTCTATTTGAAAGTCGGCAAAACTCAAACATTTGAATATATAGATCATCGCTCCCCATTCCTTAATTTGTTTCTATTTACTCTCTAGATATTCGAAATTTTGATTTTCTTTGGAGTTATTAATTTTACTTGCCCTTCCGAAGTCCCCTGCCCTGCCGTAGCCTTGGCAAAGGCGGGTTGACGAAGGAGGGTTCCCCTCTAATAGAGGGGTGGTCAGCCTCAGGCGGGACGGGCATTGCCCACCGAAGCCTTGGCGAAGGCGGGGTGTTCCTCACATCTTCATCACCCCTCTCCCTCTCTTAAAAACAAAAATAGAAAAGAAAAGGACTAATGATATTGCAAGCCAAAAAAATATTTCTCTATAATCCCCTAAATCAATACTTGAAATACCCAACCCCCCGCTTATCTCAATAACCCAAATGATATACTTCAATAAAAAATATGACGGCAAAATCAAAATCGTCCCGATAATAGAAGAGATAAATCCAATAATCACAGCCAAAAATCCTAAAAACATCGCCAACGGAACAATGGTTAAAATTAGAATATTACTGATAGGAGATATCAGCGAGATTCTTCCAAAATAAATAATGAGGAGAGGCAGAACAGCCACTTGAGCAGAAAGAGTGAGGGAGATATTTTCTCTCCAATTTAAAAATGATTGCTTACTCGTTCTAAATATTTTTCCAAAAAAGGGAGTGAAATAAACAAGCCCAGTAGTTGCCAAAAATGATAATTGAAAACCAACATCAAAGCGAATTATTTTTGGATTAAACAAAACCATTATCAAGCCCGCCAAAAAAAGAGAATTTCTTGGACTATATTTCCAGCCCAACTTAACAGCCAAAATAGCCATAACACCCATTACGGCCGCCCGAATAATTGAAAGGGATGCCCCGGTGATAATAACAAAAAGAGAAATAAATAAAATACTTATCCAAAAAGAATAATTTCTTGATAGCCCAATAAATAATAAAAAAGAAAGAACTGCTCCAATAATAATCGTGATATTGAATCCAGAAAGAGCGACTAAATGACTCGTTCCACTATTATTCATTTTCTCTCTAAAATCATCGGAAAAATCACTTTTTTCTCCTAAAATAAGTCCATTCAAAAGATTGGCCTCTTTATTTGGCAAAAGACGATTAATGTTTTCAGAAAAAGAATATTTAATTTTCATTAAAAACCCCTTCAAAATATTTCCTTGATTTTTTTCTAAAAGAAAAATTTTAGGATAATTCATCAATCTAAAAATCCTCTCTTTTGCAAGATAATTTTTAAAATCAAAATCATCAAAATTTTCCACCTCTTCCACCTCTCCTATTATTTTTATTTTATCCCCATATTGAAAATCGCGATATTCCTTGCTTACCTTTAATAATATTTTTTGTGATGGCGATTCTAGTCTCACCCTTATCCAATTTGAGAAATCCTTCCTCTCTATATCACCGATTATCACTCCTGTTAATTCTTTTTCTTCTTCGTTGTTAAAATCAACCCAGCCTTTTCTTGATAAATTATCATCAATTTGATAATAAGAAGCACCCAAAATCAAGGCAAGAAAAGAGATGGTTGCTAATAAAATTATCTTATCTTTTGTAAAAATTAAAAACCCAACAATAAAAGAAAGTCCAAATATTATCCATATCCAAGGAATAAAAAAGAAGGTTGCCATCAGCACCCCACCAAGAAAAGAAAGGGTTAATATTAAAAATATATTAGGGGTATTTATTTTGAAATTTATCATCTTCTTATGCCATCAATAATCTTTCAATAGCCGTTTCATAATCAATCCGCCCATTTTTTACAGCATCATCAATATCTGACAAAGCAGAAAAAAAAGTGAGTATTTGTCCTTTTGGGAAATTGCCAAGTTTTTCTTTTATTTTTTTTAATTTATACGGACTCACTTTTCCTAAATCTTTTTCTCTATTGGAAATAATATAGGCAGCTGTTCTAATTTGATCTACTAAGAGATTGAAAACTGCACTTCCGTCTAAGTCGCCTCTTATTGCTTTAGCGAAAAGATAAACTGCTCTTTTTTTATTTCTGCTAAAAAAGGCATCAAAAATAGAGAAGACATAGACGGCATTTTTTAAAGGGCAAATATCAAAAATTTCATTTTCTGTTATTTTTCCCCTTGGTTTATATAGGGATAATTTTTCAATCTCACTTGATATTTTTCCTGTATTTTGGTCAAGCCCCTCAAAGAGAAGTTTCAATCCATTTCTATCAATTTCTATTTCTCTTTTTTTCGCTTCTTCTGTCATCCATGGAAGGGCAGAAATTAAGTTGGGAAAATTATTTATTTCATCTTTTTTATCAGCAATTTTTAATATTTCTTTTTTAAAATCGCCTTCGGCTTTTTCATCTAATATTATTAAAACTATATCTTTTAATTTTAAAATTTTTGTTTCTTTAATAAATTCAAGAAGTTCTTTTTTTTGAGGTGATGATATATTATCTACAATTGCTAATTTGGATTGGGAAAACATATCGGAAATTGATATAAAGTTTTTGAGGTTTTCAAAACTCTCTTTTTCTTTAATATTAAATTTTTGGATATCTAAATCCCCGCCATATTCCGTGGCAAAACCCTCTAAATATTCATTCAATTTTTGTCTGATTCTATAAGAATCATCCCCATAAATATATATTATCATTTTTTTGTTTTTTAGACCCCCGCCTTCGCGGGGGTGACAAGGAAGCATTCCTTGTCTTATTCCCCGCCGAAGGCGGGTCTTGTCATTCCTGCGAAGGCAGGAATCTATCACCCCTAAAAAAATCAAAAAATTCTATTTGCTACGGCTTCGCCACAGCATATTGACTAAATATATTCCTTGATTATACTAAAGATACTAAACGTGAGGAGTAGCCTTCGTGGGTGCTTCTCTCTTTTTTATTCCTCAAACAATATTTTGTTTTTTAAATACTCAAAATCCTTAAATTCAGTTCCTGCAAATTTTTTAATTTCTCTAGCGGTCCTTGTTCTTCTAGACATAATATCTACTTCCTTGCCAATTCCTCTAAGATATTTCAATACAGGGAGAAAATCTCCGTCTCCTGACAAAATGATTATTCTTTCAAAATTATCTTTTTCTTTCATTAAATAGAAAGCCATATCAACATCGCAATTTGCCTTTCTTTTTGTCGATTCATCATCTTGCTCATAGAGTTTCACTGGCTTGAGATATAATTCATATCCAAATTCAGATAGTTTCTTGTAAAATCTAACTCTTGCTAAGTGTTTATCAATTAAAATTATTTTTCCCTCACTTAAATCTTCACTATTTTTCAATAATCCCACTAAATGTTTTTCAATTTCATTCACCGAAACAGATTCTTGAGTTAAATAATTATATGGGTAGTTGTGTATTTCAATGCCACCAAAATATAGGGCTTTTTCAACACCATATTTTTCTTTGAGATATATCAATAATTTTTGATAATCAATTTTCCAACCCAAAGATTTCTTTCCTCCATAAAAAAGGTTGGAGGCATCAATAAAAGCATATGTTTTCATGTGAGCCATTATATCATAAAACTTATTCTTATCTAACACAAAATGAGCCTCAAATAGGCTCATTTTGTGAAAACTAAACAAGATTTTCTAAATCCCTATATTTCTTTTCCAATTAAAAAATTAAATAAACTTTTTCCCAATAAGTGATTGCACCCACACTTTTTCTTTAAATATGCCAGTTGGTTCAATTTTTAATAATTCAGATTTTAGTTCTCTTTCAAAGTTTTTTAAATTATTTCCAAATAAATTTTTTGAGGAAAAGGATGTTGAATATAGAAAATTAATAACTTCATCTAATTTCCATAATCTGTCGATAATAAAAATTGCCACCCAACAAAAAATGGGGTGGCAAAATATCCATGGGATGACAAAATTATCAATCATCCCTTTTTTTACATGTAATCATCCAGAAGGCTGGTTGTGTGGGCAATTTTTTTACAGAATCGTCTCCGAATAATTCCCTTGCTTTTTTTTCATCTATCCAAATTTCTTTTTTGTCAATAATTTTCAATTTGGAATTTTCAATGGCTTTTTTAATATTCCTCCTTTCATGAACCACGGTAAAAACTTTTTTCTCACCACCACCATGCATCTTGACAATCGTTTCGATTATAAACCCTTCTTTTGCATCGCCATTATCATCAACGGCATCCTTATACCCACTCTCATATTCCATAAAGATTAAATCCCACGGTTCTGATTTAACCAAATCGGGATGAAGTGTTAAAAATACCGCCAATCCATTACTCCTTAAGACTCTGCCCGTTTCATTAAAAACCCTTTCAACATCTTCAATAACAAGGTTATGAAGCATCATAAAGGATACCACTACATCCACAGATTTATCTTTGATCGGCTCTAGATTCCTAGCATCAAGATTTATAAATCTAATATTTTTTACTTTCCCGTATTTCTTTGAGATTGGCTCCTGACCTCTCTCTAGACCAAGTTGTGCCTTGCTTAATTCAACTCCCGTCACAAATCCTTCGCCGACCATTTTGGCAACTTGCAGAGTTGGATATCCTCCACCACAACCAAGATCTAAAACCCTGTCCCCGTGTCTTAATATTTTTTTAGCAAGATATTCAAGCATCGGTATTCTCCCCCATACTCTAGAGGGATGTTGTAGCGATTTTTCACCCATCCATTGTTCTGATAATTCTTTCGAGTAAATAATTTCATTCATTTTGTCAGCATCTTTCTTTTTTATCATCATAATAAACCTCCTATTTTTATAATTTTTATTTGAAACTATATGGTATTATATCACAAATAAATGGTTTGTCAAGCCAGTTAATAAAATTGGCGAAAATAATCTCATTAGATTTGATTATTAGTTATTTTACAATTTCTTTCGCTAATATAGGTTTTATGCCTACAATATCTCTCATATAATCAATAAATATTTTCTTATTTTTTTTATTTGGGGTGGCGGTGGCATCCTCTATAATAAAAACCTTATACCCCCTAACAGCCGCCCCTATAGCAGTATGAAAAACACAAACATCAGTATTGATACCACAAAAATACAGGGTTGATATTTTTTTTGATTTTAGATATTCTCTTAATTTTGTTTTATAAAAACCGTCCATAAAGTTTTTGATTATAAATTTATCTTTTTCTAATGGTGTTATTTTATATAATTCAAAACCCCATGTTCCTTTTTTGGCAATATCACCATAAGGGCCTGATTTTTTAAATTTTTTATATTCCCCAATACAATGCTTTGTATTATAATCACTAACTAAAAAAACTATTGGAGCATTTTTTTTATGCCAAAAATTTATCAGTTTTTGAATTTTGCTTGATATTTTCTGACTACTAAAAAGACCATCTTTTAATACGTCGGCTATCTTTCCTGTAGGGCTAACGAAGTCATTTTGATAATCAACTACCATTAATAAGTTTTTCTTGTTTATTAATTCATTATTCATATAAATAAATAATACCACTTCTAAAAATTGAAAGCAATTTTATTTTTTAAAATTTGTTGAATTTGAGGGGATGGGCAGGATATGAAATTTCTACTTTATGTGAGTGTGAAATTATTATTTGATTGTGTGTAATCTAAATGATGTGAGGTTATTTTAATACTTTGGATTATGAAATAGAAAAAATTACCCCCTTCTTGTCGTTCTTTGCCTTTTCTTTGTCATACCCGTGCGAAGGCGATCATCTCCATTTTGGCGAGGTTTTTAGACCCCCGCCCGCCTGAGGCGGATGCGACACCTTCGCGGGGGTGACGGAGGGAGTATTATTAATTTCGCCACCTTCTGAAAATCAAAGAGGATAAATAGACTGCGGAGATTCCGACAACTGCTCCTGCTAATATATCTGCTAAGAAATGAACTCCGACAAAAACCCTCGCAATGCCCATCATTGAAGAAAGAATGAAAAATATCCAACCTAATCTCTTATTAAATAAAAAAATGGCTCCTGATAAGGCGAAGAAAAAACTAATATGCCCTGATGGGAATCCAGCTGAAGCGGAATGATGAACTAATACTGACATATTAGGAAAGACAACGAATGGCCTTGAGCGATTCCAAAAAATTCTTATTGCCTCTACAATGATAAAGCGGCTTAATATAGTACTAACCACTGCCATCCAAAGAGGCCTCCAATTCCACCTTTTACTTATTTCAATGGCGAAAAATACAATTGCTCCTATGCCCATAAGATATGGCGAATATTCAGCCAAAAAAATACCAATATAATCTAATATATTGCTCGTCCCCGCAAACCCATGAATTTTTGAGAAAATAAGATAATCAAAATGCATCATAATTATTATTGTGATAATGATAATATTATATATCCTTATCCTCTCTATTCAAAATTGTTTATCTTATCTTTATTCCCTTATTGAAAAACAAGATTGGTAAATGAATGTTTTTTTGGGGAGGTGGTCGCCTGTGGATAACTACCCCTTGACAAATTTATTTTATTCGTATATAATAAGGGTAGAATCTGATGATAGATTCTGTTGTAGAAAGAAATTTAAAAAATAAAAAATAAAAAATTGTTTTCAAAAGGAGGAAAACATGAAAAGAAAGATTTTTGTAACCGCGGTTTTGGTTTGTTTGGTGTTTTTGGGATTAGTTGGATGCAAAACAGATCCCGATGTTATGGATGCGATGAATAGCACCCTGTCAAGTCCACAAATAAAAGATACCGTGAGAGTATCTTTAGAGAAATTTAATATTTACAATACCAATACCGAAACAGGTGATACCCAAGTATTCTTGACGTGGAATATTGAATACAACCTTCCCCATGGTTACTTTGATTGCTCTTTTGAGGCACATTGGGGCGATGACACAATAGAAGGGTTTGGATTTCTGAATGAAGGGACATTTGAATGGAGTCACTCTTTCAGCGGAGAAGGCCCCTTTAAAGTATATTTTATCGCCGAAAGGACAAGGGGCGAAGGAGGAATGTGTAAAATTGACCCCCCAGTTATTTGCTGGAGCGGCGAGGTTGATTTGGTATCAAAAACCGTTGTAGTATCGGAAAATTAAAAAAAACAGAGCAGAAAAAGGAAAAGGAAACAAAAAAATGAAAACGAAAAAAATTCAATGAGGGACGACATTGTGTGAGACAATGGCCGTCCCTCTTTTAGTTTATTTTGATAATTATTATTCCTTGTTTTGATATTATTATCATCTATATGATGCTTTGAATTACGAAATACAATTAATAACTAAAATTGATTAAACTAAAGCCAGAGTTGTTCATCACTTCTCGGGATATAGTGCTGATATTTCTTCTCAATTCTTTAGAAATATCTTTCATGCCATGCCCTTTTTATTAATCAAAAGTTTGACAAATATATTTGTTTGTGATAGTGTGTGATTGGAGTTAAAATAAAATTATATAGGAGGGAAAAATACAATGGGCGAAGAAAAATGTCTTGAAGATATGACAAAAGAGGAGTTGATTGCCTTAATACAGCAATTAAATAGCAGAATCAGAATTGTTAATGACTTGGAAAGTGAATTGAATGATGAGATTGAAAGATTGAAAGATGGCAAACAGGCGATAATTACATCATTCGAAAGAGTCAAAGAAGAATTAAAAACACAAAAAAGATACACAGATACCCTATTGGAAATATTGAGAAATTATTCTAAAAAATAATTTAGAAGCAATGAAATGGTTGCAGGCGGGGAAGGACGACCTCTTCGCCTGCTTTTTTTATTTCAAAAAAATTTTGGAGCATTCTAAATCTTTATTGAATATAATAAATAAATTGAGATATGAGATTACAAATCTATAAAAAATATTACATGGTTAAGATTCCCCGCCGAAGGCGGGCAAGCCACCGGAGTATTATCCGCCTCTGGCGGACGGGAATGACAAAAGATAGAGACGGGAATGACAAAAAAAGACATCATTTTTTTTGGAGAATTTATTAAAATAATGTAAAATATTATGCGATATTAGGAACTATTAAAATAGTCGCGAATTGCAAAAAATTCTAATTACCCTCCTCCCCACCTTCGGCGGGGAGGAGGATGAGTTAAAAACTTTTTGCAAATATATTTAATTGTGAATTGATATAATCATCACCCGCCGCCGAAGGCGGCGGGCAAAGGGAAACACCCCGTCTCGCCAAATAGATTCCCGCCTTCGCGGGAATGACAAGAAGGGAGAATTATTATATTTCGCAATTAAAAAAATAAAAATATGATATTAGCATTTGTCTTTATTGTCGCCTTTTTGGGAATATTAATCTCTGCTTACTTCACATATTGGGTAATGAAAAGAGATAAAGGCACCCCAAAAATGCAAGAAGTCGCTGGAGCCATCCAAGAAGGAGCTCGAGCATTTATGAAAAAGCAATACTCAACTATTGCCATTATCAGTTTAGCCATCTCAGTCATTATTTTCCTCGCATATTACCTATCAGGAAATATTGATTTAGGTTGGAAAACAGTAGTCGCCTTTATATTAGGAGCCCTCGCATCAGGAGTATCCGGATTTATTGGAATGCTCATATCAGTCCGAGCAAATGTGAGGACTGCATCAGCCGCCACAAGATCGCTTGATGAAGCATTGAGAATATCAATGAGGGGTGGCTCCGCTTCTGGAATTCTTATTATTTCCCTATCCCTTCTTGTTGTTGCTGGTGTATTTTGGTTCTATGGAGGGACATTAAATCCAACCGAGGTTCCACTTTTGATTGTTGGATTAGGATTTGGGGCATCATTGGTTGCTATTTTTGCTCAATTAGGAGGTGGGATATTTACAAAAGCCGCTGATGTAGGAGCAGATTTGGTTGGCAAAATAGAGGCAGGTATTCCAGAGGACGACCCAAGAAACCCAGCCGTTATTGCCGACAATGTTGGAGACAATGTAGGCGATTGTGCCGGACGAGGAGCTGACTTATTTGAATCAACAATTGCCGAAAATATCGGGGCAATGATTTTGGGAGTTGCCCTATTCCCTGTTTTCGGATTAGCAGGAGTTATTTTCCCATTAGTCGCTCATGCATTAGGACTTATCTCTTCAATTATCGGAGTATTTTTCGTCAAAACAAAAGAGGATGGAGACCCAATGAAAGCACTCAATCGTGGATATTGGGTGGCTAGCATCTTATCAGTTATTGGATTTTATCTTTCAACAAAATATATGCTTGGAAATTATTGGATGTGGTTTTTCTTAGCAGGAATTATCGGAATTATCACAAGCATTATTTTCGTTTATCTCACACAATACTTTACTGAAAATAAATATCGCCCAGTAAAAAGCATCGCAGAAGCATCAAAGACGGGGGCGGCTACAAATGTAATAGCAGGATTTGCTGTTGGATTAGAAAGCACTGCCTTGCCAGTTATTGTGATTTCATTATCTTTAATCGGCTCATATCTTTTAGGAAAATTATCGGGAGTGGCTCATGGCGGATTATACGGAACGGCCATTGCTACAATGGGAATGCTTTCCACGGCTGCCTATGTTTTGTCTCTTGATGTTTTTGGACCAATTTCCGATAATGCAGGGGGAATAGCAGAAATGTCCGATGCCCCAGAAGAAACAAGAGGAAGAACTGACAAATTGGATGCTGTTGGAAATACAACAAAGGCCTTAACAAAAGGATATGCTATTGGCTCAGCGGCATTAGCAGCCTTCCTTCTATTCTCCGCTTATATGGACGGAGTATCCGAATTAGGAAATAGAGTATTTGACTCAATAAATTTGGCTAATCCAATAATATTCATTGGTGCCCTTTTAGGAGCAATGCTAATATTCTTATTCTCTTCCTTTGCCATTAGGGCTGTAGGAAAAACCGCCTTCTATATTATCAATGAAGTCCGAAGACAATTCAGAGAAAAACCGGGCATTTTAGAAGGAACAGAAAAGCCAGATTATGGAAAGTGTGTTGAGATTGCAACATCGGGTGCCTTGAAGCAAATGATTTGGCCTGGTGTGTTAGTTATTGTGTTCCCTGTTGCCATTGGACTTATTCTTGGTCCTGAGGCGGTAGGAGCAATGCTTATGGTTGGCACAATCGCTGGAATTCTTATGGCAATGGTTCTTAATAATAGTGGTGGTGCATGGGACAATGCTAAGAAATTTATTGAAGATGGTTTTGGTGGCGGAAAGGGTTCAGACACCCACAAAGCCGCCGTTGTTGGAGATACTATTGGAGACCCATTCAAGGATACTGCAGGACCATCACTTCATGTTTTGATTAAGTTGCTTGCCACCCTCACCCTCGTCCTCGTCCCATTATTCTTATTAGTTCATTGAGTTTAGTTCGTTGGATATTTAAATTATGAAATAATTTATTTCATCCTGCTGAAATTTCAAAACAACCCCCTGCTCCGCAGGGGGTTGTTGTTATCTTTTCATTTATTTTCTTTAAAAAATCTAATAATTTAATAGTCCGTTGCCGGTATTAATAACTAATACAGAATGATTATCTTCATCAAAATCTTTATCAATTTTTTTCAATTCAGGAAGAATAGCAAATCCACTAGTCCCACTAGCCTCTGCTGTTATGTTATTATCTTTCAATATTTTCATTGCCTTGATAATTGAACTATCATCAACATGATGAACAAGATATGGCCTCCTCTCTCTTCCCTTCTTATCAATTTTATCATGCATAGTCCATCCTCTGCCATCCCTTAATAAAGATTTTACATCTACCCAAATTGGTCCATAAAGCATAATGGCAATTGTCTCTGGATCACCAGAACTAACGGGAATTACTTTCGTTTTTAAATTATTATCACTTATATAATCAATGATTTCATTACAAAGTATGCCAGCACCAAAGGGAACTATCACATAATCAGGCAATTCTTTTAATTGATTTTCAATTGCTTCTTTAATTATTTTTACATAGGCAGGCCTATCTAATCCTTCGGTTATATCTATAAATTCATCAAGAATCTTATTATTTTCTTTGGCAATTTTTTCTAAGTCTTTTTCTCTATATATCTGTTTATTTAAATCAATATTTATAATTTCGCACACTTTTGATATTTTTTTCAAGATATTTTCCGGTGGGATAATTTTTCCATCGGTATTTGGACCAAATGGTTTATTAATAATCTCTGGGGGAATAAACGACAATGCCCTCACAATTTCTTCTCCAAATTCTTTGTTTAATAAATCACAATAATAACCCATACTATAAGCAGTATTTCCATAAGAAATTGATCCAAAAGTAGTCCTTCTAAATTCCTCCCCCTTGTTTATTTTTTCAATAATCGGACTAATCATTTCATAAGCCAATCTATCTTTAAAGGTATGTGTGGGGTTTTTTGTCTCATCTTTCATCCATAATTTATTTATTCCAAAAAGACCGCCCACATTAATAAGGGGTGTATTTTTCGGCTCTTGAATATTTATCTTACTCATAATTAATTA
>JBFFCO010000017.1:0-11262 GCA_041559835.1 Minisyncoccia bacterium
CTACTTCCAAAAGCGGATGGTCTTAGAGACGACAGGAATGAGGATTGTAGTTAATGTTTTTAATTTAATATTTTTAGAAATAACACTGGCAATTGTTTCGTTGCCGTTGTATTTGGGGATAAGGCATTCAAAAACGGTTGCCTTTTTGGAAGAAAAGGGGAGTTTCGTGAGGATAGTTGCAGATTATAATATGAGAAGGGTCCTCACACTCACAGGAGTTGGAATTCTTGCAATAATTTGGTTCTTAAAATTTATTTTAATTGTTGGCACTCCAGCGGTTTATGGTCCCCTACAATTATATTCAATATCAGGATTAAGCCCGTCAGATGTTCCAATAGAGGAATTAGAAATATCAGGAACTCAGATAGAAACATCAAGAATAATAGAATCAATGCCTATTCCAAAATTAGATAAGGTGAGGAAGGAAAGGGGAAGGGATTATGTATTTTCTGGAAGAGGCGACCCATCTTTAAAAATTGTTTTGTTGCTTTCTAGGGAGCAGACGGTAATTTACTCTGATGAAATTGATGACGATGGGACATGGGAAATAGAACATTCACAAGATGAATTTAAATTAAGCCAGGGGAATCATTCTGTTTTGGTTTTTAGTTATGATGAAGAACAAAAAGCAAGAAGTAAATTTTCCACAGAGCAGTTCTTTAAGGTGAGAACTACTTTGTTAGATAAAATAATAAGCAACTTTGATGTTTTATCTAACTGGATAGTCATCATTCTAATAGTTGTCGGAATATTCCTGACCATCCTTGTTATTTAGTCTTGAATAAAGAAACATCTTTTTTTATCATCCCCACTATTGACAAATGGATAGGTTTGTAGTAGTTTAAAATAAGGTTGTTAAAAACAAAAAAATAAAGAAATAGGAGGTTTTGAAATGAGCAAGCAAGAAATAGTTAATCTCGGAGAGTTATTTTATAATGCCTTGAATGGCAAGCAGGTCAGAAAAATAATGGAAGACCGAGATTTTTTCAAGAAGATAGTTGATTTTATCAAAAATGATGGCTGTCTTTTGCCGAAAAAAACAAAGATGATAGATAGATTTTTTGGCATTGAAGAAGCGAAAAAATTTTTTGGCATCAAGCCGTCCGCCAAAGAGATGTCTATTTTAGAGGGAATCCCGTTTTCGGAAAAGGAACTTAAAAAATGTAGGCACACTCATATATTGGTGGCAATATTCCCAACCACACTACTCAAATTACAAAAAATTGCAGAAAAGATAAAAATGCCGAATGGAAAACCATTTTTTGATGATGAAATAGGTCATAAGCATGCACAATTTATGAATCTGACTTATGGAGAGAATGGGAAGCCAATTGGTGATGGTCCAAGAAAACCATTTTGGATCTTATTTAATGCAACAGAGATTGAAAGATCAGAAGAGTGGGGGCTTCAAATAAAATTTCCAGCACCAACATTGTTATATATTGTGATAGGACATTATCTAAATACTGGAGAAGAATTATTCAAAAATCAAACAGTGGGCACATCAACATTTGAAAAAAATCGTGAAATTGTATTTGATTTTTTTCCAGCAAATATGGAAAGATGTCGAAATGGCAATGTTATTGCATGGCGAAGATCTTGGGGTCCCTATGATGAGTCTTATTATGAAGATAACTATTAGCGATTGAATTAATAATCGGGATGTGATGTCCCGATTTTTTATTTTTTATTAAATTAAATTTATTATAAATAATCCACTATTGACTGGTTTGATTTTTAAATAGGTGGTATAATTGTAATACAAAGTAATAATATTTATTATTTAAAAATATGAGGAAAATATTAAATATATCATTGCCTACTCAAATGGCAAATAAAATAAAAAAAGTTGTATCATCGGGGAAGTATGCTACTACCAGCGAATTTATCCGTCATCTTATTAGAGAATGGGAAGAATCTAATTTAATTGATGAGTTGAGAAAAAGTCAAAAAGAAATTAATTCAGGCAAGGGAAGGGCATTGAAGTCTCTCAAGGATTTAAGATAATCGATGTAATTATGAAAATAATAATTATGAATGGTTTGAAATAATTTGTAATAAAATAGGTAAAATTAGGGATATTTGTAATAAAAAATGCTTCACTCGTCGCAATCCGCTTAAGCTATCTACTTAAGAAGTGCGAACTTCGCACGTTTCACTAAGCAGACTGCGACAAATGAAGCAATCCCCAATGTCTCCTCTTGCTATCCAACCTTAATTATATTCTACCAATCATTAATCCGCTGTCAATAGTTGTGGATAATCCAAGGTTATTGAAATTAATTTTGATAATATTTAAAATGAGGTATAATGCTAACATGAACAAAAAACAAGCAACAATTAATTTACCCCTCACTTCTTTGAAATATCTATATGGCGATGCTGATAATAAGAAAATTGTTTGTGAGATTGATTTTTCTTCACTGAAAAAGATAAATAATCCAACAACTATTGATGAGATGGTGGCAGAAGCAAATTTAGAATATCATACCGGACAAACAAAGAAGTTTAGAAGCATCAATAAATTAAGAGATTATCTGCTAAGTAGTTAGCAGGTTTTTTTATATGATTATAAGAAATGGGGGATTTAAGATGAGGGGTATTGAAACCGCTATTTTTTGTCTTTCCATTTTATTTAATGTAATATGGTAGTAAATAAAAAGTCACTAACATTAATTTTAAAATCCCTTGGGATTGAGATGTTAAAATGAAAAATATAATAAATCAATATACTCCGTTTGAGCATAAAAATTTTAATTATATAAATAAGTCGATAGAATTAGCAAGAAAACAGGATAAAAGTAAAATAGAAGGATTGATGACATCGGCTGTTATTTATACAAATTTGGCGGAGTATTTGCTCATTAATTTAATAGAAAATATACAACAAATGATTTTTTTATCTAGTTATAAGAATTTTAATGGAGTTTTCTATCTAAAAAATAAGGAAACAGATAATCTCTCTAAAAAAACAATTGGGGCACTGATAGATTCTTTAAAAAAATATAAATTTCCTGATGACGAAGAGTTCATAAGGTTGGTTAGTGAATTTTCAAAAGCTAGAATAATGATAATACACAGATTAATGAAAATAAAGGGAAATGAGGATTTAGAAAAAATAGATCAAGAATTATTGAATTTACCAAATTTAGCTGAGGAAATATTGGATAAGTACAATTCGTTAATCATGGGGATTACTACAATTTGGAACTCTGCTATTAATCCGAAAGAGACGACTAATCAAAATAAGAATGCCGAGTCATAAATCAAGATTTTATCTGATCTTAATGATTTGAAGGATAATATCTTAAAGATATTTGATATTCAAAAATAAATTTAATCAACAAAAAATCTGATGAATTATTAGAGGGTTCTTGATTGGTTCGAGCGGGACAAAGATATTAGTGAGGGGAATGATTGATTTTCTAATTATCACTGATATAATTAAAACAATGAAAAAAAATCAATTTCCAATTATTGTTGAAAAAGGAGAAGATGGCTTCTATGTAGTAGAATGCCCTATTTTTCATGGCTGTATTTCTCAAGGAAAAACTTTAGATGATGCTATTAAGAATATTAAGGAGGCAATAGAACTTTGCCTTGAGGAAAAAGAAAACAAAGAAATTATCAAATCATACAAGCCAACAGAAATAAGTTTACATGCTATTACTTTATAGAGTATGCCAAAATTACCAATTATTTCTGGGAAAAAGGCGATAGAAATATTAGAAAAAGATGGCTATTTTGTTATTAGAACAAAAGGAAGTCATTTTCAATTATCTCATTCAGAGAAAAAATCAATTACCATTCCAATTTATAAGACATTGGATAGGGGAACATTAAGAAAGATAATTCGTGATGCTGAAATATCAGTCAGTGATTTTATAAGATTGATGAGAAAATAATAATCAAAATCTTTTTTGTCCTGCTATTGACAAATGGACGGGTTTGTGATATAATGAGGCAGGAAATTCAAGGTAGGTTTCCCAGTATTAGTTAAAAAATATAAAAAAGGAGGATAACAATGACAACAGGATATTTATGCCTCAGCACTGAAGAAAAATCAAGGATAGTAAAAGAAATGCTTGATTTTCTTAGGGGTTTTTGGGGGAGAAAAAATTCTAAAGGTGGATGGAATATTCTATATGTAAAAGAAGAATCTGATGTTGAAAATAAAAATTTCAAATTAGAGAAAGATGATTTTCTATATGAAGTATTTTATAGGGATGGCAATTGGAATGTTGAAGATAGGGGTTGTAATTTTTGCCGTGGAATTAATCCAAATCCGGAAGGAGAAATGTTTTCATTTGATCCCTCGTCAGGTTTTTTTCTCTGATTCTAATATCTTGTCAATTTAGTGCTCGCCCATAAAGGACGGGCACTGTTTTTTTATTTCCAAAGAATTATATATTTAATCCTATAATTAATTATATAATTCTTTTGCTTGTTTGTTTGAGGCAGTCCGCCCGCCTCAGGCGGGCAAGGAAAAACAACCCGCCTTCGCCAAGGCTTCGGCAGGACAATGCCCGCCTTCGTCAAGACTTCGGCGAGGCGAAGGAGAAACACCCCGTCCCGCCAAGAGGCGAGCCACCCCTCTGTAAGAGGGGAATAAGACGAGGCAAAATTAACAACTCCCAAAGAAAATCAGAATTTTTGCTCCCACTATTGACAAATGGATGAGTTTGTGATAGTCTATATTTGGATGTAGATTTAACAAAAATATAATAAGGAGATAGAAATGATTACAAAAAAAGAAGATGTTGTGAATCGTCTCAAAGATTGTAAGGATGGTATTGATTTAAGTCTTGATAGATTGCCTCAGAAAAATAGAGCCCCATTTTTAATGAGTATGTTGAATGCACTGATGAATAGAGATTGCAAAAATCCCATCATTTTTGTTGAAAAAAGATTTTTTCCGGCAATTTATAAAAGCATTGAATCTGTGCTAAAGATTTTTCCTTGCTTGAGTAACGATGAGGTTAAAGAGATGAGAAATTATCTTTTTGGATTATTGCTAAAAAGCAATACAATGACAATGAGTTTTGAGAAATTTATGTCAGATCTCGGGTTGTCATGCGAATGAAGGAGGCTATTATGGAATTTATTATTTCGGAAAAAAGAGAAAAAAGAAAGAAATGCACAATCATTATTTCTTCCGATGAGGATTGGAAGGAGGTGGTGGTTAGGATTGTTGAAGCATCAATTAAAAGTAAAATATCAAAAATCCCAAAAGGCCCTAATGCCCCGCGGTGGATTCGTGAAGAAGAAATTATGACAGAAGGATTTAAGGAGGAGATTTTAAAACAGGCCAAAAGGAATAATGTGAGTATTGAAAGGCATGGGGGGTTTGTTATTAGTCTCAAAATGTCGAGAAGTCCATATAATGACCATGAGTGGGGAATAGACATGGATAAGTGGAAAAAAAGATTTTCTGGATCTGACTGCAATGACGAGAATGTTATTGACGATTTAAGGAGTGTCTTGTTGATGGTTGGCACGGAAAAAATAGAGCCAAAGAGAGACTATAGAAAAACCGGAAAAATAGGAGATATGGTAGTTAATGACGAAGAAAGTGCCAAGAGGTTTCTTGATGGATTATTTAAGTCCTAATAGCCCACAAAATCTCCGAGATGCCAATAAGTGTATCTCGGAGATTTTTATTTTCCTCACTTTCTTACTGCTGAATATGTTCAGCGGTATATTCAGTAGTTATTTTTGGACGAACACCCCGTCCGTCTTCGCCAAAGATAAAATTAAATTTTTTTGCTCCTGCTATTGACAAATGAATGGGTTTGTGATATAATGCCCTCGGATGGTGTGAATCCGTTAAGTTAAGCAGTTAAAAATAAAATATAAGAGAAAAATTTAAGGGAGGATTATGATGAATTTAAATGGATTTGAGAAATATTTCGTGGATAAACTAAATCTCAAAAGTGAGGATAAGCAAGACATGGGTCAAGAAGATGCTGGTGAATCGCAAGAGGTGCTATTTAAGTATAGATTCAGGTATAACAATAGTAGTGCCCAAGATGATTCGGACATCAAAGATGCGATTAATTCTTATTTTTTGAGTCAGGGGTATTCTGTTAAGGAGGTCATCTATTGTCCAAATGATTATTTAGACTTAGACATAGTACCATTAAATGATTCAGAGGCGGTGGTGGCAAGTGTAAATGTGGATATCACTAAAGATTCCGAGGGTCCTTATCTAGTCTTCTGTGATTTTGAGGAATGTCATATTGAAGTTGAAACATTTGCATATGCATAGCTGTAAGGAAAAAATATCAGTTTGTCGGATTTTTCCGGCAGGCTGATTTTTTATTTCCAAAGAATTATATATTTAATCCTATAATTAATTATATAATTCTTTTGCTTGTTTGTTTGAGGCGACTATCCTTCGCTAAAGATAAAATCAAAATCTTTTTTGTCTTGCTATTGACAGATGGATGGGTTTGTGATATAATGCCTTCGGATGGTGTGAATCCGTTAAAATAAAAAATATAGAAAGTATAGGAGAAAAAAAATGAGTAGTCGATATCAAGAATTAGTGGATGTTTTGTCAAAAGTGGGAGAAAATCAGGAAGCCCGGAATTTAAGTCCAAGTGCGGATGTGGTTTTGGAACTAGAAGCCACAAGTCCGGAGAAATTCAATGGATTTCTGGATTATCTCAAGGGGATTTTTTGGGAGTCTTCCATTGAAGAGTGGAGGCACTTGCCAAGGGCAAGATATGTCATGAGTGGTGGGTTGAATAAAAAAGATCCAACAACAGGTTATCAGTTGCGTTTAGCATGGGCATGGGAAAACTACTCTCAAGAAGACAAATAAGCGAGGAATAAAAAAGCAAAAATAAACAGGCAGGTGCGAAATGCATCTGCTTGTTTATTTTTTATTAAATTAAATTTATTATAAATAATCCACTATTGACTTGTTTGATTTTTAAATATAAAAAATGTTATAATTAGAACAATAGAAAAATAATTAGAGGGTCATGAACTCCGGCTGGTTCCAGTTGGGGTTTTTTAATTGTTATAGGAAGAAAGGAAAACACCCCGTCTCGCCTACGGCGAGCCACCCCACTATTAGAGGGGAATAAGAAGAAATGGGAATGACAGAGAAGAAGAGGCAATAATAACAAAAAATAAGTGGTAATAAAAAAATAAAAAAATATGGCTAATAATTTTTTAAGTTTGTTTTTCAAAATATCTAGTTTTAATTTTCGGTTGAAAAAGAGAATGGCCGAAAGTAATAATAGATTTATTACAATTTTTTTCGCAATAGTAATAATTCTAATAGAGGTTGTTTTTACAATATTATCACTTCCTCTTTATCTTTTCGTTTCTCCAAAGAAACTACAGCAACAGGGATTAATTTTTCCTTCTAGGGATTATGGGGTGAGAAGAAAAGTGAGTTTTGCTACAATTTTGGGAGCAGGTGGAATATTTGCTCTAAAAATATTATTTGTCACGATTGTGTCGTCCTTTTTGATTGGAGGTGAGCCATTATTGGCCGCTACTCAAAGTTGGACATTTGATACACCCGCGAATTATACTTACGACCCTGCGAAAATAGAAGTAACGGGCGGAGTAGCAAGATTAAAGGATTTAAGCACACCGGCATCTGGGGGAAATACAAATACTGGCTTTGATGCAGATGCAACTGGATGGACATTTGTTGGCACATGGTCTCAGGCGGGAGGGACATTAAATACGGGGACTTATCAATCAACTGGTGGAAATCCGGGTGGTCATATTGACATTACTGTTGATGCAAGAAAAAGTGTGACTCAATCTGCTTATTGGTATCAATCTTTTACAACGACAATTGATACTCCGACCACTGCCACATTTGATTTGGATTGGATGGTGGATGTTTTAAACCCTACATTTCTAACATCATATAATTTAGTTGCATATATCGGGACTGATGCAGGGAACCCCAATGATTTAAATAAGGTTTGGGATAGTGGAAACATCACAACAACAACTTCATGGGCAAGCATTACTCAAGTTGATATTAGTTCTAAATTGCCAACTGCTGGGACATATTATATCAAAGTTGGGGCGATTGCTGTTTTTAATGCGGCTAATGCCCCTATTGATATGACATCCAGTTTTGATAATATTGTTGTGAGTTGGTCTGGGGATGCAACTCCGAGTTTCGCGACTGATAAGCCGACGATTAATCCAACAACATCTTTGAACCCGGCATTTGTTTCAAGTTGGGATAGTTTTGTTGAAACTGCGACAAAGAATGGGGGAGAAATATTTTATCAACTTTCAGATGATGATGGTTCTACTTGGCAATATTGGAATGGCTCTGCTTGGGCTATTGTGGGAGTAGATAATTATAACACTGCTTCGGTTGTTAATACGAACATTGCAAGTTTCTCAATTACGAATAATAAAATAATGTGGAAAGCATTTTTCCAAAGCGATGGCACTCAGCAAGTTATATTAGGCAATATTGATATTGGATATACCGAAAATGACCCTCCGGATATATTGAATTTAACCCCGGCCCAAAGCACAAGCACGGTGGCAGTTTTTGTTAATTATGATTTACAAGATGACAATAGCGACTCATCAAGTTTGGTTAATTATGAATATTCATTGACGGGTGCTTTTGCTGGCGAAGAGACGACGATGACTGCTCTTGTATCTGACCCTAATCATGATGGCATCTCTGGTCTCACAAGTTCTCCAAGTGGATTTCCGACTACATTTGTTTGGGATGCTCTCACTGATTTGGGAGCGGTTTATCAGCCGTCTGTTTTCGCCCGATTGAGAGCGAATGATGGAATAAACAATGGTGCATTTGCTTCTTCGTCTCCGTTTATTGTTGACCTTGTCGCTCCGGTTGTGAGCAATGTTTCTGCTATTCAAAATGTTGGAACAACAAGTGTGGCTATTTCGTATGATTTATTTGATAATACTCCAACTGATTTATTTGTAGATATTGATATATCGGAGGACGGAGGTGCTACATGGACGGTTGCTACCACAACGACGACGGGAGATATTGGAAGCGGTGTTATTGCGACAACAAGCCGGTCAATAATATGGGATGCTAAGACTGATTTTGATGGGCAGGCACAAAACGATTTAAGAGTGAGAGTGAGGGCGAAAGACAAATATCAAAATCAAGGAGTGTATGTTGAATCAGCCAACTTCTCTCTTGATACTCTCAATCCAGCAACAAATGTATTAGCCGACCTCCAATCTCAACCGAATGCAGGAGATACAACTGCTTTGATTGGTGGTTCATTCACAGAAACAAATCCAAATACAAATGAATTCTATTTAGCAATAAATGGAGGAAGTTATGGCTCTCCAACAGCAGGAGATACAAATACTCCAAACCCATCAAATCAAGCAACAGCAGTTGGAGCCACTCTTGATGGAAATGATTATATTTCAAAAGTTAAAATAACTCATACTGATGACTTTGGACAAATATTTGATAATGAAAACCTCACTCCAAATATTTTATACAAATATGTTAAGCCATATACTCCGCAGGCTCCGACGGTTGATAATCCAACGGTTGGCGGGGTTGATATTACTATAAATAGAAATGTGAGCGAGGCGATAAACTTAGAATATGCGATAAACGAAACAACCACAGGAAACTATGTTCAAGCGGATGGAACTTTGGGAGCAACTCCAGTTTGGCAGACAACTTCTGCTTGGGGGACAAAAACAATATCAGGGCTAACGAATGATTCATATACTTATTCTTTCCGGGTAAAATCAAGAAACATCAGCGACCCACTTGATGCTGTTTCAAGTGAAAGCGATTATTCATCGTCGTCATCATCACAAAATCAATCGCCAACAATATCAATAGATTCAGTTTCTCAAACGACTGATGGCACTCAATTTGTGACAATAAATTACACTGGATTTGATTTAGAAAGTGAAACAACAACATTGGTGGTATTCCAATATTCTACTGACAATATAAATTGGTTTTCAATGACAGAAAAATCAGGAGTTGGCTCTGATGGAACTTCTGGATTGGTATTTTCTCCATCTCCGGGAGGAACGGCTTTTGATTTTATGTGGGATGTTGCTACTGATTTATCAATCATAGAAGATTCATCTGTTTTCGCTCGTCTTCAAGCAAATGATGGAACATCAAGTGGCGGACTCACAACATCAATCGCATTCACGGTTGATACAAAAAATCCAACCATCTCTTCAATAGTTGCTTCTCAGGTTTTGGGCTCAAAGAATGTTTCATTCACTTATACAATTTCAGATATTTCAAACTCAACTATTGAAATAGATATTTCTGAGGATAGCGGGGCTACATGGACTGTGACAGATACATCGTCAATAGGCGATATAGGTTTTGGGATAACTCCCGGAAGTGGAAAATCAATAATCTGGTATGCAGGAATTGATTTTGATAATCAAGACCAGTCGGATATGAGGGTGAGAATAAGGGGACTCGATTCTTATGGAAATCAAGGAGCATTCTTTGAATCAGCAGACTTTTCTATTGATACATTTGACCCAGTTGTTTCATCAGTTTCTGCGAGCCAAGATGTTGGTGAGCCAACCGTTTCAATAACATATAATTTAGCGGATACAAATAATTCTACTATTGAGATAGATATTTCTGAGGATAGTGGTTCTACATGGACGGTTGCCACAACTACAACAACAGGAGATATTGGAGCAGGAGTTTCTCCGGGGACAGGAAAGACGATTGTATGGAGTGCCGGCGCAGACTTTCCGGGTCAAGATCAGTTAGATATTAGAGTGAGAGTGAGGGCGATTGATGATTATTCAAATGTGAGTGGATTTGTAGAATCGGCTGATTTCTCATTAGACACAAAGGGTCCAATTATATCATCCGTCTCAGCCACCCAAAACTCAGGAGAAACAATCGCATCTATAACATACGATTTAGCAGACAATAGTGATTCAACAATAGAAATAGATATATCAGATGATGGAGGTTCAACATGGACGGTTACAGATACGACAACAACAGGAGATATTGGAGCAGGAATATCACAAGGAACAGGCAAAACAATAATATGGGATGCTGGCACAGACTTTGACGAACAACTTCAAACAGATATGAGAGTGAGGGTGAGGGGATTGGATGAATTTAATAATTCAAGTGGAGATATTGAATCAGCCAACTTCTCTCTTGATACTCTCAATCCAGCAACAAATGTATTAGCCGACCTCCAATCTCAACCGAATGCAGGAGATACAACTGCTTTGATTGGTGGTTCATTCACAGAA
>JBFFCO010000018.1:0-11185 GCA_041559835.1 Minisyncoccia bacterium
AAAGATAGAAATATTAGAAAAATATTTAAGAGTAGTAGGAGTTATGTCATAACCCTGCCTATTGAGGTAGTCAAGAATTTAGAATGGAGGGAGGGACAAAAGATTATCATAAGGCAAAGAGGCAAGAAAATAATCATTGAGGATTGGAAGAAATAAAAATGCCCCCGAATGATGATGGGGGCGAGCGATTGCTCTATCTTTTTTGGAATTTTTGATTTCAGGCAATTAGATTTCAACTGGTTCTTCCTCCGAGAAAACAAGATGCCATATCCTTACTTCACCCATCCAATTCGCTGCATTTTCCTCTGAGAAGCAGTTTAGACGAACAAATTTTTTATTATCAAATTGTCTTGCAATGTGATATATGGAAAATGTCTTAGTAATAAAACTAATTATGAAATCTGTGAAGAATAGCATATTTTCACCTTCGACCTCACTCTTTAAATAATAATTTGTGCCAATTGGTATTTCTTTTTGTTCGTTCTCGTCTCTAACAAATATCGACAACTTAAAATCGCCACTAACATCTTTTTTAAGAATTCCTGTAACAAAATGATGTGGGATAATCTTATCTTTTTTCATTTTTTTCCTCCTGCCTCAATATAAGCACACATCCCCACCGATGTCAAATTCAGGCTAACTTTGGTGGTTGAAAATGATGGGGAATGATGTAATATAGTAATATATCAATATACAAAAATATGATAAAGAGGAGAGTTGAGAAAATAATTGAAACTTTAAAAACTGGGAGTCCGGCGGATATTAGAGTTGCCAAAAAAGATTTAAAAAATATTGTTAATAAGGATTATTTGTATGGAGATGAGAAACAAAGAAAAAAAGTAATAAAAGATTTACTCCCATTCATTGATGAGGCAAGAAGATTTGAGAACATTAAAGATTTAGATCATCAGGTATATTTTGTAGATGCTTTAAATGAGGCTACTATAGCCATTGGCAAGGAAGAATTAGAATTTTTTCAGGATTTTATATATAAATATATTCAGCATCCATCAGGAAAATTAAGGCAGGCGATTTTAAGAATAGGGGCAAAATTTTATTATTTTTCAATTGATGTTATTATCGAAAATTGTAATGATGATAATTTATCAAAAAAAGAAAAAGAAACTTGTGAAACAAAAAGATTCTCATTCTTTTTGTTTTTAGATGCTTTAGAAAATTTAATGGGAAGGCATTATTCCTCGGAATATGACAAATATGAATATATAGATGATATGCCATCATGTATTTATAAAAGTTTAGAGATGCTTTTTTGGAGGATGACAAGAGATAAAGAAATGATGAGGGAATATAGTAAATTTTTGAAAGAAAAAGAAGATTTTGAGAGGCAACAATTTGAAGCATCAAAAAGACTGAGGGAAGATATTATGAAAGTTTCTAATATGAGCGAGAAAGATATATTGAAGAAGAGGCAAGAGGTTGAGAGGGATATGAGGCAAATATTGAGCAAGATGGATACTAAATTAACTTGGGAGGATATGAGGTATATTATTTATAATGAAGAACCTATGGAGGGTATGAAAAAAATAGCCGATTGGATGGATTTAAGTGATGATATTGATAAGGCGAATGATGTTTTGCAGGTCATAAATGATGCTTGGAATTTCTTCCCTCATAAGAAATTAGATGGTCTATGTCCGATAGAAATGATTAAAAAGATGGACAAAGAGAAGAATTTTGATGATAATAATTAGTTTTTAGATTTTTTTGGGAGATAGAACACCCCGTCTCGCCAAGAGGCGAGCCACCCCTCTATTAGAGGGCAGAATGTCCGCCTCTGGCGGGGAATAAGACCTGCCTTCGTAGGTAAAATGTCCGCTTATGGTGGAATGACAACAAAAAATTGAGATGATGGTAAAAAAGTAAGGACCAGAGTTAAAAAATAAAAAGTTTAAATATCAAATCCGTCTTTTCTTAATTGATATATTTTTTTAAAATCGCCTCCTTTTCGCAAAATATTAATTTTTTTCTTTTTAAAATCAATTGAAATTAATGTTGATGGAATTTTGCTTCTTGATTTTGTGATAGGAAATATAAAATCTAAATTATTAAAATATTTTTTCACTTCTGAAATATTTTTTGCTATTGGTTGGTTGGATATATTGGCACTAGTGGAAACAATTGAACCAGTTTTTTCAATAAAATTTAAGAGATTAATATCGCTTGGCATTCTTATCGCCAATTTTCCATTTTTATTTAAGTGCTGAGTTTTCTTCAGTTTTTTGATAGGAAATAGAATACTTATTTTTGCGGGCCATATTTTTCTTAAATCAGAAATTTGATTTTTGTCTATTTTTACTCCTAATTTTTTTAAATCATTAAAATTAGATATAAGAATAATCATTGATTTATTCAGTGGCCTTTTCTTGAGGCGATAAATTTTTTTAATAGAATCAATATTAAAAGCATCGGCGATTAATCCCCAAATCGTATCGGTGCTTATTGCCCCCACCCCGCCATTATTTATTATCGATATTATTTTTTTACTCTTATTTTTTTCTTTGTTATTATTCATGATTATATATTATATTTTTTTTATTTTTAATAAACTCTAATCAATTACCCCCCGCCGTAGGCGGGGGAGAGTATCACACTTTTTTCTAATCAATCATACCCCCCCCCGCCCCAAAGACGGGGATGATATATATTTTTTAAGATGTGTTATAATTATTTAAAATATTAAAAATGACAAGTATTATAATAATTCTTTCTGGAATATTCGGATTGATTATCGGGAGCTTTATAAATGTTTTAACTATTCGATTTGACCCAGAAAAAAAACAAAAATTTTTCAAGATAACCTCCGGAAGATCCCATTGTCCGAATTGCCAAAAGCAACTCAGATGGTTTGAATTAATCCCCCTATTCAGCTTTGCTTTTCAATTAGGAAAATGCCTTTCTTGTAGAAAAAGAATATCATGGCAATACCCAATAGTAGAACTAATGACAGGAATAATTTTTTCAGGAATTACATGGAAAATATTCTCCCTTGAATTTTTTAAATACTTTATATTTTCCGGGGCAATATCTTCAATTCTAATGTCTGGAATATTATTTTTTTGGCTACTATTTGCGACAATATTGATAATTCTTTCCGTTATTGATTATAAGCATTATATTTTGCCAGAAAAAATTATTTTTTTCAGTTGGATTGTATCAATTCTTTTTGTGGGCTATCTCTTCCTGTTAGAAAAATTGGGATTGTTGTTTGGAGGAATAAGCTTTTTAGGTTCCCTCTCGTATATTATTAATTTATCAGATAATTTAATGGTAAATCATTTATTGGGAGCAATTGTGTTTAGTGGATTTCTGTATATTGTATACATAATAACAATGGGAAGGGCAATGGGCTTCGGAGATGTGATGCTGGCAATTTCATTAGGATTGATGTTGGGCTGGGCAAGTAGTATAATGTCATTAGGGTTATCATTTGTTATTGGTGCAATAGTCGCAATAATATCATTGTCATTGAAAAAGAAAAAGTTTGGACAATATTTGCCATTCGCACCATTTCTTGCAGCAGGAGTTGTTGGAACAATATTTTTTGGAGAAATGATAATAACCGCTTACCTATCAATAATAATTTAAATTAAATTATTATTGATAATCTTTTAACATTTTTTGTCACCCCCCGCCCCTTCGGGGCGGGGGGATAGAGTGATAAATAAAAAATGAATAGATGATTTTTCTAATCCTTTTACTTAAAGCTTTTGAGGGCAGAGAGCAACAAAGAGCAGGTCATTATTGGGATAGATAAAAAATTACAAAAGCACAGAAAACCAAGAGTTGATTGAGAAGTGCCAAGAATTGAATAATGTGCATGCCTTGAATCGTGAGATATTAAGTAGAATAATCAATGCCCATCCCCCCCCCCGCCGAAGGCGGGGGGGGGATGGGTGACACATTGTTTATTATCTTGCAATTCAAGGCAGGGATAGATTATGAAGTATTTTTATAGAAAGCCATCAATTGCTAATTGTTTAGTAATATCAATCATTGTTTCTATATTTTTTCTCGCCGCCAATTTTGTATTTTTTGAGGGCAGAATAAATAAAGAAGCAGAAGAGATAAGGAGAGAAATAAACACTGCGAGACTCACTATTGATTTGGGAAATGGCGGAAAGAGAACATTTGAGGGGGATACTAATATTTATGGTGTTTCATTGTTAGATGTTCTTTATTCCATTGCTGAAAAAGATAAAGAATTGAGTATAAAAATTATTTCCGAGGGAGAAGATTTAGAGTGTTTGAGCAGTATTAAGGGAATGAAAAATGAGAATGGTTGTTTTTGGATATTTGTTCTTCCGGAAATGGGTTGGGCAAGATCATTGGGCAATGATTATAATTTAAAGAATATAATACTCACAGGCGGAGTTGATGCCGAACTCGTCTATAGGCAGTAGCATGTTTTTCGCATTTTTTGTCATTCCTGTGAAGACAGGAATCTAAAAAACGAGGAAAGCATGAGATGCCCCGCCATAGGCGGGCAGGCTGACGGAGTATTATCCGCCTTTGGCGGACGGGCATGACACTCTGTGGAGGGCTTGAAAATCAAAAATTATATATGCAAATAAGAGCGAAGATTATTCCAAATTCTAAAAAAAGAAAAATAGAAAAAATCGGAGATAATATCTTTGAAATTAAGACGAAATCAAGGCCGGAGAATAATCAAGCAAATAATGAGGTCATTGATATATTGTCCGATTTTTTTGTTGTCCCAATTTCCAATGTGAGGATAATAAGAGGTCGCCGAGGAAGAAATAAGATAATAGAGATTAGGGATAGGCGATAATTGATAATAAATAAATGATGAAAAACAATCCCGCCCGTCTTAGGTGGGGAATTAGGCCATCTTTGATGAATCCTCATTTGTCAAAATTATATAATAGTATTATTATATAGGCATATGATTAAAGTAAAAAATAAAACTAAAAAGGGGGTCAAGAAGAGTAGCAGAAAAAAAATTGTAGCAAAAAAGAAAGTCGTCAAAAAAGTTTCTATAAAAAAAACAGCAGGCAAGAAGAAGGCAAAGAGTAGGGCGGGGACAAAAAAGAGAGTCGTCAAAAAAGTTTCTATAAAAAGAGAAGGCAAGAAGAAGGCAAAGAGCAAGATAAAGGCAAAAAAGAAAGTTGTCAAAAAAGTTGCTAAAAAATCAATAGCAAAAAAGCAAATAAAAAAAGTATCGCCAAAAAAATCCAAACCAAAAACAGGATTGGAAAAACTATATGACGAGAAAATACAAAAATTAGTAAAAAAGGGCAGAGAAAGAGGATTTATCACAGAAGCCGAAATATTAACCAACTTTCCAGAGATAGAAAAAGATATTTCTCTTTTGGAGAATATTTATGAATTGTGCGATAAGGCAAAGGTAGAAGTTGTAGAATTCAAAGACCTTTTAGAATTGCCAGATGAGAAAGTATCATTGGAAGACATAAAGCAATCAACAAAAGTTGATAATTATGAAGAGATTTCAGATTCTGTTCAAGGTTATTTAAGAGAGATTGGGCGGACCCCCCTTTTGACAGCAAGTCAAGAAAGAGAGATAGCAAAGAGAGTTGATGAAGGCGATTTGGAGGCAAGGCAGCAATTAATTCAAAGCAACTTGAGATTGGTTGTTTCTATTGCTAAAAGATATTCAAATAGAAGTAAGAATTTGACACTTCTTGATTTGATTCAAGAGGGTAATATTGGATTAGCAAGAGCAGTAGAAAAATTTGACTATACAAAGGGATTTAAATTTTCCACCTATGCTACATGGTGGATTAGGCAGGCAATAACAAGGGCATTGGCAGACCAAACAAGGATTATCAGAATCCCTGTTCATATGATTGAGACATTGTCTAAATATAGTCAAACAAGGAAAAGATTAAACCAAGATTTAGGGAGAGATCCATTGCCAGAAGAAATTGCCGCTGAATTAGGAATAGATGTAGAAAAAGTTCATTACTTATCAAGAATTGCTCAAGAAACATTATCTTTGGAAAAGCCAATTGGTGACGATGATGATAATTCTTATTTAGGGGATTTTGTTGCTGACGAAAAAACATTATCTCCTGCACAATCTGCTAGCCGAAGTTTTCTCAAGGACGAGTTAAAGGCCGTTTTAGTGGATTTGAATGAGAGAGAGCAGAAAATTTTGAATATGAGATTTGGTTTAGAGGATGGGATTACTCATACATTAGAGGAGGTAGGTAGTGAGTTTGATGTCACAAGAGAAAGAATAAGACAAATTGAGGCAAAGGCATTGGAAAAGTTGAAGTATCATTGGAGAATAAGAGAATTAGGTGAAGAGATAGAGTAGGAGGTGTTAAAAAATAAATATACTTGTTTCAAAAGTAGATTGATGTGAAATAAAAAAGGACAGGTTGCTTTTTTACGACAAAGCAATCCTGCCCCGGCAAATCTGTTTAGTAGATTTTTGATTATTTTTTAGGTTTATGGCACTTATGTTTATGGCGATAGAATATGGCTAATACATGCATCTTATCTCTTGAGCAATAATATGCAGTTCTTTCGACAACCTTAAATTTTCTATAAAATTTTTTCATTCCTTCGTACCAATTAGCATAAGCAAGTTCAAGGTGGTCCCATTCTACTCTTTGTATAATTCCTAAACTTTCTTTTAACTTAAACATTTGAAGCCTCCTGAAATTATATTATAATAAAAAAATAATTTGTCAATAATATGTCAGGACATTCTAAGTGGTCAACAATAAAACATAAAAAAGCGGCAATGGATGCCAAAAGAAGCCAATTATTTTCCAAAATGGCTGGTTTAATTGCGATTTGTGCGAGAGATGGAGCGGACCCAAACTTTAACCCAAAATTAAAAATGGCTATTGATAGGGCGAAGCAGATAAATATGCCTATTGCCAATATAGAGAGGGCAATTAAGAGGGGTAGTGGCTCAGGAGAGGACTTAAATTTAGAAGAATTATTGATAGAGGCATATGGTCCCGGAGGCAAGGCGATTTTGATTAAGGCCATAACCGATAATAAAAACAGGACCATTGCAGAAATAAAAAATATATTAAACAAAAATGGTGGCAAAATGGCGGAAGGCGGAGCGGTTAAGTGGCTTTTTGAAGAAAAGGGCGAGATTATTTTGAAAGAAAGCAAATTGAGTGACGAGGATGAATTGTCAATAATTGATGCTGGCTCGGAGGATATTAAAGTTGGCGATGATGAAATTGTTGTTATCACAAATCTAATGGATTTAGATAAAGTTAAAAATAATATTGTTGAAAAGGGGATAGAGGTTGATGATTTTTCTTTGTCATTTATTCCTAAAAATATGGAGGAGATATCAGAAGAAGAAAAAGCAAAATATGAGAAATTACTATCCATTTTAGATGAACATCAAGATGTAAATGATTTATATTATAATTTTGAAATATGATTCGTATATTAGGAATTGATCCGGGAACAAAAAGGGTTGGATATGGATTGGTGGAAAAAAAAGATGGTAATTTTTTTCCTCTTGATTATGGTTGCCTTGAGTCGTCTCTAATTTCAGAGGGCGATATTTTAGAAGATATTTTTTGTAAAATTTCTGATATCATTAAAAAATATGAGCCAGATATTGTTTCAATAGAAAAATTATTTTTTTTCAAAAATCAAAAAACAATTATTTCTGTTTCTCAATCAAGGGGGGTGATGATTTTAGCTTGCCGAAAATTGGGTAAAAGAATTATTGAGCCAACTCCCTTACAAATCAAAACCTGCCTCACAAGTTATGGTAGGGCAGATAAGAAGGCGGTTGCCGAGATGGTAAAGCGACTTTTGAAGTTGGATAAGTTGCCTAAATTAGATGATACGACAGATGCTCTTGCCTGTGCCCTCACCTCCTTCTATCTTATGAAAGACTGATTTAAAAATTGGATTTTTTGATAAAAATGTATTAAAATCATATTAATGATATTCTTTCAAAATGTTTCAAAAATATATAATTCCCATTCTGTCGCATTAGAAAACATCACATTTCGAATTATGCCTGAAGAATTTGCCGTGGTAGTAGGAAGATCTGGGGCAGGAAAATCCACTCTAATTCGTCTCCTTATCGGAGAGGAAAAGCCAAGCAAGGGGAGGATATTTTTTGATAAACAAGAAATAAATAAATTAGAATCAAAAGAATTGCCATCACTAAGAAGGAGAATAGGGATTGTCTTTCAAGACTTTAAATTATTGCCAACAAAAAATGCTTTTGAAAATGTTGCATTTGCATTAGAGGCAAGCGGATGCTCGCCAAATGAGATAGAGCAATTTGTTCCTCAAATGTTGGACTTGGTGGGATTAAAAGATAAAATATTTAATTTTCCAAAGGAATTATCAGGAGGCGAAAGACAAAGAGTGGCAATTGCAAGAGCGATGATAAATCAGCCGGACTTATTGATTGCCGATGAGCCAACAGGAAATTTAGACCCAATAAATTCAAATGAGATAATTAAACTACTCTTGAAGATAAATGAAATGGGGACAACCGTCTTATTAGCAACTCATAGCAAGCAAATAGTGGATGCCTTAAGTAAGAGGGTTATTAGTATTGACCAAGGATCTATCGTGAGAGACGAGGCAGAAGGAAAATATATTTTAAGTTAGTTATCATGTCACCCCCGCGAAAGCGGGGGTCTAGAAACTTTTAAGTTAAAATAATCCCGCCTTCGTTAAAACTTCGGCGGGCGAAGAAAAAATATGATTATATTATTATCACGAATTTTTAAATATGGTTTCCAGAGTTTTTGGAGAAACGGGCTATTATCTACTGCAACAATAGCAATGATGGTTTTGACATTACTCATCACCGTTTCTTTGATAATATTTGGGGCTGGGGCAAATACCGCCCTCACATCCATTCAAGAAAAAATTGATATTAGTGTTTATTTTCAGCCAACAGCAGATGAGGCAGAAATTTTATTAGTAAAAAATTCATTGGAGGAATTAGACGAAGTTAAGTCGGTTGAATATATATCAAGGGAAATGGCATTGGAAAAATTTAAGAAAAGACATAAAGATGATAATGAGATTATCCAATCATTAGAGGAATTGGGAGAAAATCCGCTTTTTGCTTCTTTAAATATTAAAGCGAATAATCCTGATGATTATGCTGGAATTTCTATTTTTTTAGAGGGTGAGGAATATCAAGATGTTATAGATAAGGTTAATTTTAGTCAAAATCAGATAGTGATTGAGCGACTATCCAAAATAGTTGGGACATTGAGAAATGGGGGATTGATTTTGGCGATAATTTTAGCAATTATAGCATTTGTTGTCGCATTTAATACAATTCGTTTGGCGATTTATTCAAATAGGGAATCAATTGAGATAATGAGATTAGTTGGTGCTCCCAATTCTTTAATTAGGGGTCCGTATATTATGGAGGGGGTTATCCACGGAGTAATATCTACTATTATCACAATGATTGTTTTTGTCCCATTGATTTATTTGGTTGGTCCATATTTAGAAATTTTAATTCCAAGTTTTGATTTAAGTTTCTATTTTTGGGTAAATTTCTTTGGGCTATTAGGAATTCAAATATTGGTAAGTGTCTTGCTGGGAATAGTCTCCAGCATAATCGCCATGAGAAAATATCTAAGGATTTAGTTGCTTGACATTTTAGTATTTATATGTATAATATATAGCAGGAGGTTCAAAATGGACAAGCAAGGTAAAATTTTGAAAAGATTGATAGACAAGGTTGTATTTAGCATAGGCAGATACAATATTGGGGATAATGAAGATGCTGAATGGTTTGAACGGGTCACTTTTTTGATGGGACTTTTAGGCTTGACCTGGTATAAACCACAGAAACACAATAAAGTAATAAATTTTTTTTCTGAAGAATCAAAAAAAGAAATTCATCGCCTCAAAAAATCGGCTTTTCGTAATGGGCATAATTGTAGTGATAGCTATGGTTATTTATGTAAACTTACGAGTCTTCTTGAAAAAAAAGAAGGCGACCCGATGTTAGATGATAACATTCTAGAAAAAATTTTTCTTAATGAATATTTAACAGATTTGGATAAATTAGAATTCATTGAATTCATTGTTTCCATATTATCAAAAAAGGAAAGACGGAAACTCGTAATGTCATTGTCGGTTAAATGCAGGAAGGAAATTTATTTTTTGCCCTTTGAAGAAAGGCCATACAGATCCGTCTTTTTATTCAAGAAGGACTGTGGATTTTTGCTTATGCCTCGACATCTAACTTGTTTATTTTGCCCTTGATTTGATTTTTGTTAGAAAAAAACCAAATCAAGGGGACGAATTAATAATGTGGCGAGAGAATAATCATGCGATTTATTCTCCCGTCACACTTTTTTTATTTTGATTATATTATTTAACAAGTCCATCAATAAAATTTCTCAAATAATGATATTTTTGGTAGTATATAGGCGAGTGAATATTAAATAGATGGGGTGGCTGAGTGGTTGAAGGCGACGGTTTCGAAAACTGTTGTTCTAAGAAATTAGAACCGTGGGTTCGAATCCCACCCCCATCGCATACAAAAAATGAAACTCATCTTATGGGTTTCATTTTTTGTATATGGTGAATCAGTGGGCTTTCCGCCGAAGGCGGATAAACTCCGGAGGAGTGGAGTATATTCACGAAGTGAATACGAGAACGACGGGGGAGAAGGAATCCCTCGCCAGGGGCGAGCAGGCACCCCCATCGCCACGTAAAAAATTGCTTCTCAATTTCAACGTGGCTGGGATGGAGTGTTTTTCATTGCCCGCCACGTAAAAAATTGCTTCTCAATTTCAACGTGGCTGGGATGTTTGAATTATGAAATAATTTATTTCGTCTCGCTATACAAAAAACAAAACCCATAAGATGGGTTTTGTTTTTTATGTGGACCCAAGCGGATTCGAACCGCTGACCTCCTCATTGCAAATGAGGCATTCTACCAGCTGAACTATGGGCCCTCTTTAATAATTATATTCTAACTAAAAATCAAATTATCGCAATACCAGATTTTACCCGTGAAAAATGGACCTAAAACAAGATTTAAAAAAATAAATAATAGATGCCCCAAAAAGTTATCCACAAAAAACTATTGACAACAATTTTTGAAATAATATAATATAATTATTAGAAGATTTTAAGTCTCGCCCTACGAGATTTTTTTAACAACTTAATACAAAAAAGCTATTCTGTTTTAATCGCAGAT
>JBFFCO010000019.1:0-10745 GCA_041559835.1 Minisyncoccia bacterium
AAGGTTGAGGAGCAGAAAAGATTGACGGTTGAGCAATTAGAGGAATTTGCCAAAAAATTAGATGGGTAATACCCGCCCGCCATAGGCGGATGTGCCACCTTCGGCGAGGGTATTAGTGATAATAAATAATCATAATTTGTGGATATTGACTATAATTTTGATTTTTAGAAATAAAAAGCGTGGCATCATCTCATAAGAGAGTGCCACATAAAAACTACTTTTCTGTTTTCTTGCCCAACAAATATCTTTCTATAAAAAACAATATCACAACAAAAGGTGTTGAGAATAGTAACATCATGATTTGGTATGTTAAATCCATATCTAATAAATGATCCCACACCCCCAAATTTATATCTCGCCGAACTATTAAATAGTAGAAGAAAAGAACCAACAGGATAAAATATCCTGCCTCAAGAGATTGCACAATTTCTCTAAAATACCTCTTTATACTTATTCTTCTTATTCCAGCGAAATGCATTACTAAAACAAAAATATATAGCAATGCAATGGGTGGTATTATTCTCGTGTAAAACGGGTATCTGCCAGTATAATTCAAAAATAGATTCCCCATTAAAAACAAAAATGAGTATCCAAAAATTATTTTCAACAAAAGAGTGGGTGTTTTAAAAATCACTTCTTTATTTTTCATTTTAAACCTCCGACCCTAATTCTACACATAATAATAAAAATGTCAAGGTTTTTGTTTTTTAGAAAAATGTGGCAAAATGATAATATAATAAATAATAAGTAGGATGAATACCCCCCGCCCGCCGAAGGCAAAATACCCCGTCGCCCTTCGGGCACCACCCCTCTATGAGAGGGGAATGAGACAAAAATTTTTTTTAAAATATAATCATGGATAAAAATAGAGATGAATTATTGAAAAAAATAAAGGATGAGATTCTTGACTTGAAGGAGTCGCCTCTCTATGAGGAGAGAGTTGATAGCAAATCATTTCCAGTGATTGGAGAAGGCAATCACTTTGCTGAAATAATGCTTATTGGCGAGGCACCGGGAAAAAACGAGGCAAAAACAGGAAGACCTTTTTGTGGGCAATCTGGAAAAATACTGGACGAACTATTAAAAGGAATTTCTATGGACAGAAAGGATGTATATATTACAAATATCGTAAAAGACCGACCACCATCAAATCGCGACCCCAATTCAGAGGAGATTTCCATATACTCTCCTTTTTTGGATAGGCAAATAAATATTATCCAACCAAAAATTATTGCCACATTAGGAAGATACTCAATGAAGTATATTTTGGATAAATTTTGGGTTGAATCATCCTCCCCCATCAGTGAAGTTCATGGAAAGATTTTTGAAGGAGAGGCAGAATATGGAACAATTAAAATAATTCCTCTATATCATCCTGCCGTCGCCCTTTATAATAGAAAAAATTTAAAGACAATGCTAAATGATTTTAAGATTTTAAAAGAATAGAAATTGTAGCAATTATTATTTATAAAATTTTTATATTATATAGTCATCTCAAAACAAAATATCAGCTTTCCGTGATATAATTAGGGAATGATTAAAATAAAACTATCAGAAGAAGAAAAAAAATTCTTTTTCAATACTTCAAGGTATCTAATTTGATTTTAATGAGTTATCTAAATAACCGCAATCCCCTATTAGCTATCAAAAGCGAAAAGGGATTGTTTTTTATTTCCCAAAAAATTATTCCCCCTACTTTATTACACCCTTATTTGATAATCAGAAATCCACAGACCAATTATTGACAATATAATTTAAATAAGCATAATTAAGATATCTTTCGGTTTTTAAAACCGTAAGGGTATTACATCCTAAAGCAACCCTCCGTGAGGAGGGTTGCTTTTTTTATTATCTTTATAAAAAATTATCCCCCTCTTGTCATTCCCGCGAAGGCGGGAATCTATAATTCCCCTCTCATAGAGGGGTGGCTCGCCTCTTGGCGAGACGGGGTGTTCTCTTTATAGACAATAACATCATCATCCCGCTCTTTTTAATATCTTAACGACTCCATTATTGGCATCAACCTCAACTAAATCCCCATCCTTCAATACCTAAGTGGCTATTTTTTGCCAACAATCAAGCTACGATTAGAAACTCCAGTGGGTATATATTTAATACTTTTGAAGCCAACGATTTTTAATAAATACTTAATTTCATCAACAGAATAACATCTACCCCTTGTTAAAAGTGCCAACATTAAGGAGTAGTGAGAAATTTCAGCAAATTCTTCCATATTTTTTTCATTCAGATGTTTGTCATGAATAATAACTAAACCACCTTTTGGAAGGCTTCTATAAGATTTTTTCAAAAGTTCCGTATTTTGTTTTTCATTCCAATCATGAAAGACATGTGAGTATAAATGAATATTATATCCTTCTGGCAAGTCGTCCTTAAACATATCGCCACAAATAACGGACACTACATCATCAAGAAACCTAGCTTTGATGTATTTTTTTGCAACTTTATCAACTGGGTATTTTTCAAAAATAGTCGCCTCTGATTTTTTAATCAGCGACACCAAAATGGAAGAAAATATTCCAGAAGATCCCCCGATATCAAGCATCTTTATTTTCTTTATGCCAAAATTTTTGTTTTCTTTTATCTTTTTAACAAAGGCCTTTGCCAAAAATGCTCCCCTACTATCCATAACTTCAGTAAAAAATTTTGAAAAATTGCCCTCCATTGCCTTTTCCCAATTTTTATCATCATCAATACTTAATGGCTGGTCTGTTTTCAAAACACTTAATATCCTATTCTTTATACTTGACTCAAAAAGGGCTGATTGCTCAATATAACCGCTAATATCAAAACCAAAATCTTTTGTTAAATATAAAGAAGATTTTGTGAGATTATAATAGCCCTTTTTTGATTTTTTTAACAAGCCAAAAGACAATAACACATCCAGCATAGCCTTGGCTGGTCTTTGATGTATTTTTTTATCCCTACATATTTCTAATAAATTTTTCTCTTTTTTATACAAATAATTAAACAAGTTCAGAGGGGAAATTGCCACAGAAACAATAAATGGAGAATAAACAATATCCCTGATTTTTAGCAGGTTGGATATATCAAAATTTAATTTATTAGATTTTATATCTTTAATCATTATTTTAAATTTTATTTAATAGCAAATTTATCAATCAAAATTATCTTATCATTATTGAGTAATAAAACAAGCCACCAAACCATCGCATTTCAAAAATACTATTTCTAAAAACAATGCCCAGCGAATCCTCGCTGGGCATTTTATTTTTTATTACTAATTCTTTTTAGCCGAAACCAAAACATATATCGGTCTTTTTTTGAAATTCTTCCAAAAATCTTCGCCATATTTCCTCATCCCTTCAGGAGATACAGAAGAATGGATAATTTGGATATTCTTGAATCCAACTTTTTTCATTAGATCTAAATATGTGGCCATCTCCCAAAAATAATTTGTGAATTGGCAAAATTCTTTTCCATTGAAATCACACAGGGTTGTTTTGATTATAGATCCCTCCTCTGTTCCACCCGCCTTATTTTTTAATGGTTCTATTATCGCTCCATAATCATCATAGCCATCCCTCATTATTTCTGGGTTTGGAATTGCTGATACAAAAACTCCTTCTTTTGATAACCCATTATAGACATTAGAAAAGATTTTTGAAAGTTGATTCTTGGATGAGCAATAATGGAGCATCATCAAGGCAGTTATTAAATCAAATTTACCATTCACACCTAAATTTTTCCTCACATCGGCGACATGATACACCACTCTTTGAGATAAATTTTGGGGCAAAGATTTTCTTGCCAAATCTATTTGCTTTTCAGAAATATCAATTCCAATTAATCCAGCGATACCCCATTTCAGAAATAGATTTGTGAAATATCCATTACCGCATGCTAAATCCAAAATATTTACTCCTGTCATTAAATATCGAGCCGTTTTTTCAAGGGTATAGTCTAATGTCATTACTCTTAAATCTCTTCCCGTTGATTTTTGATGCCCAACGGCTATTTTGTTGTATTCTCCTGCTATTTTATCAGTTGTCATTTTCGCCTCCTATCACAAACAATAGCATAATATTTATTATAAGTCAATAATATAATTGACAAAAATATAATTTGTGATAATGTGAGGTTGATGTTTAAAAAATTAAAATGATTGAAAAAAAGAAAAGGAGGAATAAACAATGAAAGGAAAAACAAGGTTGTTTAAGGTGTTGATTATGGCGATGATTTGTCTTTCTTTTGCGACAGGCATATTCGCGGATGTAAAGAAAGAAGGGTTGTTTGATTGGTATATCAATCTCCAAATTGAATTAGATTCAAAAAATCTAACTCCCGATTGGGAATATCAGGAGAGCATGCTTTCTTTTGACTCTGGAAATTTCAACTTCTATATTCGTGCGACAAACAATGGAAAATTTGAAATGGCAAACATGGTAATAACATGGAAAATTTTGTCCTTTGGAAAAATACAAAACCCATTAAAATTTTTTAATCCCCCACCCCCTCATCGTTTGTTCGGCGAATATGCCTTCTCTGATATGATTATATTTTACGATGATTTCGGGGTTATGCTAAACATCCCGCTTGGCAAATGGGCAAAAGTCAATCTAATGGGATTTAAGAGTAAGGCAAATCAATCCTTGGTCGTCTATGTCAAAACAAATCCATTTAAACGGGTTCAATTACGAGGGTGCTGGCAATGGAATGAGAGGAAAGATGATGGCAAAATTACTGCCACTCAAGAAGCATATTGGGGGCAAATCAAATTAATGCCGATTGATGATTTTGAAATCAGGGGCATGTATATTTCAAGAAAAGACAAGGTGCCTAAAGAATCTAAAATATTCCCAGAATATCCAAAAAGAAATGGGTGCTTAATCCAAGGATTTTATTATGGGGAAAGACACACCATTACCGCTGAATATTATGCCGGGTATTCACCGCCATTGAAATATCAAGAAAAATTGACCATTGGGGTGATTATAGGATGGGGAAAATATTTAACCGCCTATATAAACTTATCCCACGATTTTTTCGCCGAGAAAAACCCAATAGAGGTCTCGCTGATATTGAGATTTCATATCGGCAACAAATAATGACTTGATTGATGAGTTGCCACAATAACCGCAATCCCCTATTAGCTATCAAAAGCGAAAAGGGATTGTTTTTTATTTCCCAAGAAATTGCTATCTCAACTCAAATATCTCTCACGGATCATCTTCTCAATATCTTGGCGGTTTGCTCCATATCTTTGTCTTGACATCTCCTTCATTTCTTGAGCAATAGCGGGATTTCCGGATTCCCTCACCATTGTTTGGAAGCTAAATGGTCTAATTGGCTGATTCTTTGCTAACATTCTTATTACTGCATTGAAATTATCTAAATTCATTAAATCTTGCTTGCTGAATACAGGAGCAAAATGATTCTCTAAAAATTCAGCATCCTTACTCCCAACTCTAAAAGAAGACATAGTCCCAACATTACCAAAAACCGCCTCCCTTATCTTATCGTCTAATTGAGCGATAAATTGATGAGCTAAAATTAAACACAATCTATATTTTCTTGCCTCTGATAAAATGACTGATATGCTTGGAGTGGAAAAGTTTTGAAACTCATCAATATATAAGTAAAAGTCATTTCTTTCGTCTTCGGGAGTATCAGTTCTTGAAAGAGCGGCGATTTGAAGTCTGCCCACACAAATAAGGCCCAAAAGAGAAGCATTGATATCCCCTATTCTGCCTTTTGATAAATTAATCAATAATATTTTTTTCTTATCCATCACCTCTCTAAAATTAAAGGCTGATTTTTTTTGAGCGATAATAGGCCTCATATAATCATTTGAGACAAATGTATTAAATTTACTTGTTATATATGGGGTAATATTTTGTAAGCTTTGCTCTCCTGATGTAACCCTGGCCGCCTCCTTTCTCCAAAATTCAATAACCGTTGGATCAGAGCATTTATTTAATTTCGCCTCACGATAATCATCGTTTGTGAAAACTCTTTGAACATCAAGAAGGGTTGCTGGGTCATCTTTGTCCGCCATTATCAAACCAAGTGCATTTCTTAGATATTGCTCAAACATCGGTCCGCCGGTTGCCTTCAAATCATAAAGCTTGTCAAAAATATTTATCAATTCGTTTATAATAAATGTTTTTTGTTCTGGACGATTATAATCATACTCAAGCATATTTAATCCCAATGGTCTTTCCAAATCACCCGGATTAAAAACTATAACATCATCCCTCCTTTCATCGGGGATATATCCTAAAATATCATCCACTAAATCTCCATGAGGGTCAATAATGCCTACCCCATCTCCATTTTTAATATCGTGAATAGCCATATTTGTTGCCATATATGATTTTCCTGTTCCGGTCTGTCCGATGATATAGAAATGTCTTCGGCGATCGCTTTTCTCCATATATATTGTTTTTCTTTCTCCTCTGAAAACACTTTCGCCCAAAATAACTCCTTGAGTTGGCAACTCAACTGGTGGAGCGGATTGCTTGAATTTAGACCATTGTGCTTGAGGGGTTGCCTCTTGAGCGACTGGGAAGTGCCAAAAGCTGGCTATCTCTTCTGCATTTAAAATGTTCTGTTGCTTATCATTGAATAATCTAAAAACATAATTGAATATGAATTTTTTTATTCTTGTTGGTTTTATTCCAATGAAACTATTTTTTGTTGGCGAGCCGAATTGCTGGAATGATCCCAAAAAAGTGCTGATAATATCATCTGCTCTTTCCTTCGTTTTTGCTGATGATATTGCTCTTAGATTTACTGAAAATAATGGCTTTGATGATTTGAATTGAATTGATTTAATCGCCTCATCATCTATTGGCGACTTCTCCTTCTTCTCATCTTTATCACTTGTCGGACTAATTGCTGATTTGAAACTTTCTGCTAAAATTTTTGAACTTGTTTTTCCGCCCAGCACATCGCCCATTGATTCTCCCTTTCTTAATTTTGAGATTATATCTTCTAATTGCCCCTTAATTGTTTTTGGGGCGGGTGAGATGACTATTTGGAAAACAAGCCCCTCTCCTTCTTGTTTGATTTTTGAAAATGAACTTAATATTGGAGCAATTGTATCTGCTCCTAATTCAGAATATGTTTTTATGGGCATTGCCCAGTTTTCTTTTTGTTTCAAAAAGACTGCTTTGGCGACACCGCTTGGATTGAATATGTTATAGTCTTCTACTTTTTCTACTGATATTCCGGGATATAATCCGACTAATTGGTTTTCTATAAAGTCGGCTGATTCTGTGCTTGTTGCTAAATAAAATTGGACTTCGGAACCGATATTTTCTTGAGCGATTTCTAATATTATTGGTTTTTCTAATCCTGATAATGATGCGATAAATTGTTCGGCAACGGCTATTTTTTCTTTAAGTGGTTTTTTTGATTCTTCTGATTTTGGGTCAAATGATGGTATTTTTATTAAGAAAAGTGATGATTTAAACGATGATCTAATTAATTTTTTGAAACTTCTTTTTTTGAAAAATAATAATCCACCTGCTACAAGCAGGGCTAATGCTATCAAAATAATCACAATTATAGTTATGGGCATATTATCTGAATTTTATTTTACTTAGCAATCCAAAGCACATTATTATTATCATTATAATCATTTTTAAAAAAATGAGAAATAAAAAAATCTAGTTAAGTTGAAAGATTACAAAACAGGGAGATTGCCAGGAGGGCTTCCTTTCTTGGCGCCAATCTTCTTGAGAGATGATGGCTCTACTCCCATAATTGGGAAATGATATAAGGTCGCCAATTCTTCAGTATTAAGAACTGATTTTGTAAGTGGGTTAAATAATCTTAAACGATAAGCACCATATAGAAGTCGCTTTCTTAAAAATTCCTTTCTATCTTTGAGTGGCGACTTTGCACCAGTGATTGTTTTAGGACAAGGCTTGAATGAATTGAGATCCTGAGTATTAAATTGATTCATAACACCAAATATCCCATTCACATTTTGAAAATCAAAATCATCCCTTGGAGAAATATAAATAAATCTCACAAAACTCTCAAAACCTAATTTTGAAATTTTTCCCTCAATTGACTTAATAACATCTTTTTGCCCACTAGTTAAATGCATAACTTTTGTTTCTGGCTTATCACTATCCTCTCCCCCAGATTCAAAACTAAACTCAGGTGGTGCGACAAATGCCTTAAAGAAATTTCCAAAAAATTCAGAAACAAAGCTAAAAAAACCAATCGGCTTGGGTGGTTTTTTTCTCCCAGCCAAATCATCAATAACTTTTTCTGCCTCCTTTTTCCAATCATCCCCAGTATATTTTATTAAAATTTGAAACCAAATTCTATCTTGCCCCGTTGTCCTACTCATTACCTCCATCAGGCTTGAAAGAGGATCAATTCTCTTTTCTTCCTTCTGCTCCTCAAAATATTCATAGGTTTTAATTGGGTAGGCGGATTCCCTTGCAAGCATCAAATCTGTTCCCCAAAGATTAAAATTCTTATCTGGTAGGTTTTTTGGTAAGTCGTTTATATAATCTTCTTGCTCTATTATTTCTGCTTCTGGATATTGAGCATACACTTGAGATTCTACCAAATTTTGAAATTGTTTGGGAGTTCTAATATAGAAATGGGTTCCTTCGCTGTCCGCCATTATTTCTAAACTTAACCACAGCTGAGTTTCGCCCTTCCAATATTTTTTTTCCCAGCTACTAATAAATGCTCTTATTGCATGAAAAGTGGAAAATATATTTTCCATTGATTTTGGTGTTTTTATTAAATCTCTTGGAACTTTTAATTCTAATAATTTATATTCCACTGCTTTTAGATATTTTAAGTTAACATAATACATCCAATATCTATTGAATTTTATAAAGAGCCATATTGGGAGAAATATCCACCATGTCCATTTTATGATGTCCCAAATAAATTCTAATAATATTTCAAAAATTAATGCCATATTATTTCTTTTAATATATATTCAAACCTCAATTTTTATTATATCAGATTCTTCATTCCCGCCTATTTTTTGTCATTTCTGCTCGCCCCCGTCTCTTGTCATTCCCGCGAAGGCGGGAATCTATTCTCCTCTAATAGAGGGGTGGTGCCCGAAGGGCGACGGGGTGTTCCCCTTCTTCCCCCCCCCGCCTACGGCGGGGGGGGATATATTGATATTTATTTTCTTAAATAATTATATAATTATCTTATCAGATTATCATCCTTTCAGCAAATCAATTTAATGGAGTACTTGATTTCTGATATTTTGTGATAAAATATATAATAAAAAATTAATATAAAAAAATGAAAGAACCTAATAAAAGAAAAATTATTATATATAAATCAGACAAAGGAGATGTTGAATTAAGAATAAAATTAAAAAACGAGACAATTTGGCTAAATTCAAATCAAATTGCCTTAATTTTTGGTGTTAATCGCCCCGCGATAGTTAAGCATATAAATAATATTTACAAGGCAAAAGAGTTGAGCGAGAAATCAACCTGTTCCAAAATGGAACAGGTTGCCGCCGATGGAAAAAGAAGAAAAATTAATCTTTTTTGCACAAAAAATTAGAAAAAAAATTAATACAAGGTCAGGAAAAAGAAATTTTTAATTTGTTATCTGATTATTCCAAGGCATTATCTTTGTTGGAGCAGTATGATAAAAATACTCTAAAGAGCGGGATAGGTAAAAAATCAAAGAATGATGTTTTTTAGATTAAGATTATCAAGTTCTTTTTTTATTCTCTCTCTTTGATAAAAATTTCTTTTAGAGATTTTTGTCGTCGCCACCCTCCAATTATCCATTTTTTTATCTAAACTACCGTTAGTATTAACAAATTCGCACATCGCTTCTATGAAGTACCTTCTTTTGTTAAAAACAGCAACGACATTTCCCATATCCCAAAACAATTCGCGGTTATCATTCAGATCATTACTATTTAAATTTTGTATTAACATTTGGGGTAATATTGTCTCTGTTTCTTTTGGGCTGATATTTATCTTTTCAAAAAAATCATTTTTGAAAAGATATATCCTTTCACTTGTTATTACTAGATAATTCCATTCTTCAAAAATAGAATGATTTTCTCTTATTTCTTTTGCTGACGGATTCCATGTGCAAAAAAACCTATTATTCCTTCTCTTAAAATCATTTGCTGATCTTATCTTGTTCCGGTATGTTTGTTTTAGGCATAAAATTTCTCCTGAATGAGAAATTTTTATTATTCTCCCTCCATGCTGAGTCAAGGAATAACTAAAGTGCCTCACACTCTTATCAAAAACTGATTTTTCGCGATAATTTACTATAAAATATAGAATTTTTTCATTCATTTTTTACCTCTCTTTTTTAAATTTTCTCAAAAAGACAAGTCGTCTTTTCTGCTTAACATATAAGCACAATATCAATCCATTGTCAAATCTACCTACTAAAAACAATCAATTTTTCCTCTGCCTCGTTTCCTAAGTCGTCTTTGACGACAATTCTTATCTCATTTTGAGGATCTAATCTTTGAGGAATAAAATTATGTGAGATTTGAATTATAGAAGCACCATTATCTCCATTATTATCTTCACCGCTCACAAATTTAATTAATTGATTATTGAAATATATTTCTGCCACTCTTATACCTGCCACCGAATTAATTTCCGCTAGAATATTTATCATATTTCCCGATTCAATGAATATCCCCGATTTTGGCGAAGTAATTATCACCTTTAAATCTTGACCAGTGATGACTTCACTATAACCATCAGGAACTGGCTGATTAAATT
>JBFFCO010000020.1:0-10649 GCA_041559835.1 Minisyncoccia bacterium
CCGCCCCGACGGGGCGGGGGGATGGATATTCACAATATTATTCTAACTCCTTAAAAAAATAAGAGCAAGTTGAATTCTTTTTTGATAAATAAAAAATAGGACAGAGGTTGCTTTTTCTCAAAGCAACATGTCCAAAGATTATAATGCTCAATAATTCTCAAAAAGTCAAGGAGCGGGAATATAAGTGTGTTATATTGATATTTATTAAGAAATGATTAGAATATTAAGTAATAATATAAAAAATGAAATTTTTTGAGAAAGTGTGAGGGCGATGACATCACCCCCTCGCGAGGCGAGGGGGTGATGTATGCAACAACTACTCATTAAAAATAATATAATAAAATGAAATTTTTTGAGAAAATAAAGCAGGTATTTTTATTACCTGACTTAAGAAAAAAAATATTTATAGTCTTGGCTCTATTAGTAGTAGTCCGATTATTTGCCGCCGTCCCAGTTCCGGGAATAGATGCCGAAAGATTAAAGGCGATTTTTGCTTCCAGTCAATTGCTGGGAATATTAAATATATTCTCAGGAGGAACACTTAGCAACTTATCCATTGTGATGCTTGGAGTTGCCCCATACATTACCGCAACGATTATTATGCAACTTTTGACAATGGTTTTCCCAAGATTAAAAGAAATGTATCATGAAGAAGGTGAGGCAGGCAAGCAAAAATTTAATCAAGTATCACGATATTTGACCGTTCCATTAGCACTTCTTCAAGCATATGGATTTTTGAATATCCTAATATCGCAGGGAGTTATAGCCCAATTGCCATTCGCTTCTTTAATAAGGAATGTTATTTTGATAACTGCGGGAACAATTTTCGTGATGTGGATAGGTGAATTAATTTCAGAATATAAAATTGGAAATGGAATTTCATTATTAATTTTTGCCGGAATTATTAGCGGATTACCGGGTGCAATTAGATCAGCCGTTGCATCATATACACCTGATATGCTTTTCACTTATGGAGCATTTATTGCTGTCGCTCTAATAATTATTGCAGGAGTCGTCATTATTAATGAGGCCGAAAGAAAAGTCCCCGTTTCTTATGCAAAAAGAGTGAGGGGAAATAGAATTTTTGGAGGTGTTTCTACTTACCTTCCTTTAAAAGTAAATCAAGCAGGAGTGATGCCAATTATTTTTGCTATTTCAATAATGCTTTTCCCTCAATTTTTGGGACAAATGATTGCATCAATAAAGTCTGCTTGGGCTCTAAATTTATCACAATTTTTGACAGGTATTTTTGAAAATCAATGGATTTATTCTGCTCTTTACTTCTTTTTGGTATTAGTATTTACATATTTCTATACAATGATAACATTTGACCCAAAGGAAATTTCTCAAAATCTTCAAAAGAACGGTGGTTTTATTCCCGGAATTCGCCCGGGTCAGCCAACATCTTATTTTATCAAACAGGTATTAAATAGAATCACATTAGTGGGGGCAATATTTTTAGGATTGATTGCTGTTTTGCCAACTCTATTAAAGGGCATAACGGGAACAACATTCCTCACTATTGGAGGAACAGCCATTTTGATTGTTGTCGCCGTGGCATTAGAAACATCAAAGCAGTTCAAGGCACAATTATCAATGAGGGAGTATGATTAAAAAAAGGGGGGTGGTTTTTATTAATTAATTATATATTTAATTCTATAATTAAATATATAATTAATTATAGAATTATTATGCCAAGAAGAAATTTAAAAGACCGCAATATCAGAAAAATATTTAAGAGTAGCAGGAGTTATGTCATAACCCTGCCTATTGAGGTAGTCAAGAATTTAGGATGGAAAGAGAAGCAAAAGATTATCATAAGACAAAGAGGTAAGAAAATAATTATTGAGGATTGGAAGAAATAAAAAAGGGGTGACTCGCAGATTTTTTATCTCTTTGAGCCGCCCGAATTAATGGCATGGAATATGCTCACACTTTCCATTTATCTCTAGTTCCATAACACCAAGTAATGTTGTTATTAAATTCACGGTTGTGCAGTTTTTTAACCAACGATTTAGCCTTATCTTCGGTAAATGGACCGTTAGTTATTTCCTCCGATGAAGTATATGTGCCATCTTGCTTCTTAATACTGATAACTTTTCCAACAAAATATTTTTTCTCATTTTCCGGATTCATGTTGTCCTCCGTTCAACCAACAGCCTGTGGAGTCATTCCCACTCCTTCACAAGCCCCGCCTGATGAATCGGTATGCATGCCCATAATATAATCAAAAGCATCGGGATAATCAGAAAGATCATCATATCCATCCACATATTCATCTCTCGGACATGGGTGATGGACAACATCCTGCCAAGTTTGACAGGAGCAACACACTCCTTTTTTCTTATCAATACTCATTTTCCCTCCTATTTTTCTCGTTGATATTTGATATATTTAGTTTTTATAAATGGCTTATTGCCACTTAAAAACTGAATACATTATATCACAGATAAATCTATTTGTCAATAGTAGTGGGGGGTGCTTCGTAATCAAAGGATGTTGAGGGGGTTGATTTTGATGGTTGCTTCCTTTGATAATGAATTCAAAACAATATTTCTTTTTTTAATAATGTTTTCTGAAAGGACATCTGATGAGTCCTTTTTTATTTTCAAAAAAATATCAAATATATATTTATTCCTTATTTTAGATATAAATCCCGGTAGGGGAGGAGTGATTTGAAAATTACCACTCCCAAACTCTTTATCTAATAAATTTTTTAAATTAGCAAAATTAAAATTAGCAATTCTTATTGCCTTATTCTTATCTTTATCGCTGAAAGATATTTTAATAATATCAGAAAAAGGAGGATACAATAGTTTTTTTCTTAATAAAATTTCTTTTGATAATGATTCTTCCAGTATTGGTTCAGAAAATGATTGAATAATTATATCTTTGCTAAAATTAGAAATATTTTTCAAATATTTAATAGCTCTTTCGCTTGCCCTAAAATCAGGGAAATTAACAATTTGCTCCCAAGATGAGATAATGCTCAAATCCATTGGGATAGAATATTTCAGAAACAATTCTGTTCCAATAATAATATCAACTTGATTATTTAATAATTTTTCAATTATTTTCTTTTCAGAAGAAATAGATTTCAAATTATCAGAATCAAATTTTTCAATTTTTGCATTGGGAAATAAAGACTTTATTTTAGAAAATACCTTATCAACGGCAAAGCCGTAAAATTTAATTAGATGTCCTCCGCATTGAGGACAAGTGCTAGGAGCGACCAATTTTTTATAGCAATGGCGACAAGATAGAAATCTTTTTTGGGGATAAGATTGATTATCAGAATAATAGGACATAGAAGCATCGCAGGTTGGACATTTGAAAATATGATTGCAGTCATTACAAATTAAGGCAGATGCCCATCCTTTGCGATTAGCAAAAATAAATATTTTCTCATTATTTTTCAGAGATTCCTTTATTTTAGATATTATTTTTGGAACTAATATATCTTTTTGATTGGATTTATATTTTTTTATTTCCTCTAAATTGAATTGTTTATTATTTTTAGAATCAATCAATTTAAAAAGCCCATCATCTATCATTTGCCTGCCTTCTGCTCCAAGATTGGAATTGCAAAAAATTAAATCGGAATTATATATTTCTTTCATTTTTAGGGAGGCGAATTTTATGATAAAGTGAATCTTTGTTTCCCTTGTTTCTAATAATGTGCTGGTCTCATCAATGACTACAATCATTCCTAAATCAAAAAATGGGAGAAATATAGAATTTCTTAAACCGAAGATTATTTTTTCTTTTCCAATAAGAATATTCTTATAATCTTCTCTTTTTTGTTTTTGGCTATTTTTTTTGCCCAAAATCAAGGGATTGAAGTTGGATAGTTCTTTTTCATAAACCTCTCTTTTGATTTGATTTGCGAAAACAAAAAGAACCTGCTTGTTTTGTGAGATATTTTTTTTGATTTCTTTTTTTAGAAAATTAAAATTATCTCCCAATAAATAATAGGAATTATTCTTTCTATTTTTAGAATTCTTTTTTATTGGCAATTCATTTTTGTCAAAGTCTATTTTTTCTAATATTTTTTCAGATGGTAGCCCAAAATTAAATAATCCTGATAGGGACGAGAAGAAATATTCGTTCATCCAATTTAATAATTCAATTTGGGGATTTGTTATTAGTGGAAGGGGATTTATTATTTTTTTAATGGGTTTCAATGAGAAATTTGCTTTTTTTAATTCAATTTTTCTTACTACTTTTTTGCAAGAAATAACAATGGCGGTTATTTCTTTTTTATTAGAGGGGACCAAAACAATCCCTCCCTTTGATATTTCTACATTACTAAAATATGTATATGTTTGAGGGTGTTGCCTCGGTATATTCAATAAGGGAACAATGGTGATTATATACATGTTGCACTTTATTATTAATCTCGTCTCTATCCCTTGTCATTCCCGCGAAGGCGGGAATCTAATTCCCCGCTAAAGGTAGCACATCCGCCTACGGCGGGGGGACATTCTGTCTTGACGATAAACTGAGATAATCTCTCCCCCGCCTACGGCGGGGGAGAGATATTGTTATGTTTTTGTTTCTATTTACTCTCTAGATATTCGAAATTTTGATTTTCTTTGGTTTTTAATCTTACTCGCCCTGCCGTAGCTTTAGCGAAGGCGGACTTGCCCTTCCGAAGTCTTGACGAAGGAGGGTTCCCCTCTAATAGAGGGGTGGCGCCCGAAGGGCGACGGGCATTGCCCGCCGAAGCCTTGGCGAAGGCGGGGTGTTTCTCTTTCTTGTCATGCCTGTCCGCCAGAGGCGGATAATACTCCGGCGGCCTGTTCGCCTTCGGCGAAGCATCTCATGTTTTTCTCATTTTTTAGATTCCCCGCCTAAGGCGGAGAATGACAAAAAATGCGAAAAACATTTTTGTCTCATGCACGACAGGGTATTATCATCTTCCCCTCAATTCTAACACCCCTCAGCCAACCACCTATTGACAAATGAATAGAAATGTGATATACTGGCGGAGGTTGTAAGATTGTAAAAATAGAATAACGAAAATAAAAAAAGGAGTGAATAAAATGAGATTTTTAAAAGTTTTAAAAGCGGTTTTTGTAAGTCCCTTTGTGCGGTTGGCAAAAAAAGTCGCCAATTTCTTCAAGGCGATTTGGTTGTTCTTCAAAGCATTGTTCTCCCTCTCATCGGTTTTATCTAATGTTGAGGTTTTTCAAAAAAAGTTGGAAAAAGTTGAGGATGTAATAAATCAACATGTTAGGTGGCTCACTAAAATTGAGTCAAAGGTGGATAAAATGGAGGAGGAATTAAAGGCGGGGGATGTGCCGAAGGATGATGGGGCGAAGAAGCTGGAAATTCAAAGTCTTGACTTTGTTGAGGCGATGAGTAGAGAAGATGTTGATGCCTTCCTTTCTAAAATCCACTGGCAGGTAATTTTAGATGCCATTGAGATTTCAAAATACGACGGAAGCTCAAAGGCATTGTGTGCCGGTATTGTCAGGAAGGAAGATGTGCCAATTGAAGAATTGGCGAAACTCTATAATCGCAGTTGTTTCAGGAAGGAAATAAAAGGACACCTGAGCAAAAGATTTGCTGATGAGGGGGTGGATGGTCTTCCTGAAAAACTGGGATTGCCGACTATTGAAGCCAGCGAGACCGGCGACGGAGATGAAGCAAAAAATTAAAAAGACGAAAAATAATCGTCCAAAAGGGTGTGGTTGGGATTTAATAATCCCAATCCCCCTCTTTTTTTCCACCAAAGGCGAGGCGAGGAAAAACACCCCGTCTCGCCTGATGGCGAGCCACCCCTCTATAGAGGGGAATTAAAAGAAGAAATAATCATCTGCCTCCATTTGTTCTTAATTTCTTATAGCCACCGGTGGGGATGAGATTTTTTTTGTCTAATGCCCTTTTCCCAAATCTATTTTGAACAGCCGATTCCAAAAGCCACATTGGGGAAGCATGGCTCACTATTAAAATATTTTTGTTTTTATATCTCTTGTCTATTTCTAACAATGCTTCAAGTAATCTTTTTTGAGCAATGGTAAAGTTCTCGTTTGTCCCCGGAGGAGGCGAATCAAACCTTTCTTTTTGGTCTTTAAAATAAGCATTATATTTAGCAATAGAATCACCATTTAAGTCGCCAAAATCAATTTCGCGAAATCCCTTCTCAAAAATAATTCTTGTGTCTGTCTTTTTGGCAATTATTTTTGCCGTTTGCTTTGTTCTTAATAAGTCAGATGAAATAATCAAATCCAACCCAACATTCTTAAAATATTTAGCATTGCTTTTCGCCTGATTTATTCCCTTCGGAGTGAGGCGAGATATTTTCTTCTCTGGCCATGATGAAAACCACCTTTCCACATTTGAGAAGGCCTGCCCATGCCGAGCAAGGTAGTATGTATTATTTAATTTCATATCTTGTGCGATTTATAATATATCTTAATACTATAATATACTAACAATAATTACAAACCTCACAGTGTTATTGTCTTGAGGAGAGGGGTATTGTATAATTAAATTAGGAGGAAAGAAAAATGAGAATAAAATTTAAAATAAAAATTTTTGTGGCTATAATCATCACTATCATTATTCTTGTGATAATTGCCATTATAGAAGGTCATCATTCTCTTGGTGAAATTATAGATTGGATAGTTGATGGGCTATCTAATGCAATGATGTATCACTTTATTTAGATTGTCCCGCGAATTTATCAGCGGGCTTTTTTATTATTACCACACTAAATCTTATCCAATTCCTCCATACCAATTAATCTCATTATTTCTCTCATTGTTTCTCTAATTTTTCCAAGTAAAAACAATCTGGCGGTTTTGATTGATTCTTCGCTCTTGATTATAGAATGCTTCTCGTAATACGAATTAAAGAGGCGGGAAATATTTATTAAGTATTGAGCTAAAATATTTGGGCGAAGAGATTCAAATGCCTCTTCAATAATCTCTTCTTTTTTTGATATTTCCTTTATAATCTCCCATTCTAAGTTCTCTTTTAGATTATTTATGCTATTATTATCAATTTTATTTATGGCAATATTAGATCCTGCCTTTTCAAAAATACTGGAAATTCTAGCAAAAGTATATAGAACATACATACCTGTGTCGCCCTTTAAATCAATTGCTTTATTTAAATCAAAGACAATATCTTGCTGAATATCTGTCTTTATAAAATCAAACCTAATCACTCCCATCGCTATTTTTTTAAAAGGAATTTCTTTGTTTTTAGAGCCATTCTTTATTTTTTCTATTAGCATATCAAATAAACCATCAATAGTTACGAACCATCCTTTTCGACTGGAAAAAGGCAATCTATCTTGCTTTTTTTCTTTTTCAGTGAGATTAAATTCAAAATCAATAAGAGTTTGAGGTGTGAGATAGACAACACCATAAGCCAAGTGATGATATTTTTTATCGCCCTTTAGATATCCAAGCATTTTCAATGCCGTTTTAACAACATTTTGAGCATATGTTTGACGATTATCAACAACGGCTATCGCCCTATCATAATTTCCAAAATCTTTTTTTTCTGATTCTTTCTTTTCTGATGATGTAGTAAAAATCCAATCTTTGTTTGATTGTTGAACTAATTTTTTATAGAAGAAGTCTCTATCTAAAAACCCAAGCTTCCAAATTGCATAGACAATATCTTTGGCGGGGTATGTTATTGTGCCATCACTTCTTATTAATATCTGATAGGGATTGCGAGTATTCTTAAACTCCTCCTCATCTGATAAGTCTAAAATCCAGCATCCTTTTGCTTCGCCCTTGTCGGCGAACTTAACAAAGCCCATTGATTTTAATTTTTCTATCGTTTCTTTGAAAAATCCCAGTTTCAGAATATCAGTTTCCCATGTGACAAAGTCAAAAAAAGAATTTATTTTCCAGCATGATTCAAATTGGGCAATGGCACATCGGCGAGTATATTCTTCGTGAAGTTTTGATATTTTTAGATTATCATTTTTTTCTATATGAGAAATAATGCTTGATATTTGTTTTTTGAAATTTTCGCCACCCTCTTCTTCTCTTTTTTTCATACTCATATAAATCTCACCACTATAATGATCAAATTTTTTATCTGTTTTTAATGGGTAATTATAATACAAATGGCCAACTAAATTATAACCGACATTAACTCCTGAGTCGTCCCCATAAGTACCTGCATGAGTTTCATATCCTAAATATTTTGAGATTTTGACTAATGAATCGCCAATACAAATATTTCTTGCTTGCCCTAAATGGAGGGGCTTGTTTGGATTTGCACTTAAATATTCAATCAAGACCTTTTCTTTCTTTTTTGATTTTTTCTTGGCTTTTTTTGGTGAAAAAATATCTTTCATCACTTCTTTTTTGTTTAGATATATATTTAGATAAGGTCCTTTTATTTCTGTTTTTGAGATTAAATTATCCTTAATAATTTCTTTAAATTTTTCGGCGATTTTATTCGGTGATAATTTTAATTCTTTAGAGAATTGAAAGCAGGGGAGAGAAAAATCACCCCAATCTGATTCGGGTGGAATTTCTAATTTGATATCTTTTATTCCTAATTGATTTTCTAATAGTTTTTCAATTTTTATTCTTATTTGATTCATTTTTATGAATTATTATTTTCTTGCCTTAATTTCTCATACAAAATAATTCCTGCTGAAACACTCACATTTAATGAGTCAATTCCTTCTTTCATAGGGATTGATATTTTCTTGTCAATTTTTTCCATAATCTTAGATGAGACTCCAATATCTTCTGCTCCGAGGATAAAAGCAGATGGTCCTTTTAATGTTTCCTTAAAATAATTTTTTCCGCTCATATCAATAGCAAAGATATTTATTCCATTTTTCTTTAATTCATTTATTGATTCAAAGATGCTCATTTCAACAATCGGTATTCTTACTATTGCCCCCATAGAAATATGAACCGTCTCTTCGTTTATTATAGAATCTCTTTTTGCTTGTGTGATAATTCCATTGACTCCTACCCCATAAGCCGTTCTAAATATCGCCCCAATATTTTGAGCATATTTTACATTATTTAAAATAATAAAGAATGGGTCTTCTCCTTTTTGATAAAGATGGTCTAATAATTTATCTAATCGCCAAAAGTTTTCTGGCGAAATTATTGCTGATATATTATCAAATCCTGATGAGTTTTTTCTTTTGGGTAATTTTTTGACAGGTAATTTTTCAATTGGTATTTTTCTTTCAGATGACATTTTTATTATTTCTTTTATTTTGTCGTCTTTATTTATATGGTCGGACATTATTATTTTTTCAAATTTTGTATTATTCTCAAGAAGCTCCAATATAGCATTTTTATTTTTTATTTTAATTGTATGTGATGGCATATTTTTAATGTGGCATGAGATATATTTTAGTAAGAGTAAAAAAGTTTTTTTATCACCCCCGCGAAGGCGGGGGTCTAAAAACCATGGCAAGCGAGTGGCAATAGCAAGATTGAGATTCCCCGCCGAAGGCGGGCAGGCTGCCGGAGTATTATCCGCCTCAGGCGGACAGGAATGACAACTCTTTCATTATGCCACAAATCTTCTCCCGCTCAAAATATTATATCAAACTAGGGGGAATTGATATTTTTTATAATTTAAAATATTTTTTAACAAAATCCCTTTTTTGAGGGATTTTGTTGGGTTGATGCATCTTTCTAATTTCTATAATTTGCTTATTCACTTGTTTCACCATCAAAATGCTCTTCTTCTGCCGCCTCCTTTGTCTGATGAATTGTACCATGCTTATGTCCCGGTGGGGAATAGATGCTATATAACTTCATTTTCTCTTTGTCGGATGTATTGATTATATTATGTTTTGTTCCAGCAGGAATGATGATTGCAAAATTGTCCTCAATTTTTGTTTCTACTCCATCAAAAATAGCCATACCCTCTCCCTGCTCAATTCTTATAAATTGGTCTAATCCGTGAATCTCATCGCCAATGTCTTGTTTTGGCTCTAAACTCATTACTACTAATTGACTATAGTTTCCAGTATAGAGAACTTTGCGAAAATTATCATTTTCTATTGTTTCTTTTTCAATATTTTTTATATATCCTTTCATATTTTTTACTTTGAATTACGAAATAGAAAAATTATCCTTCTCTTGTCATTCCTGTCCGCCTGAGGCGGATAATACTCCGGCAGCCTGCCCGCCTTTGGCGGGGAATCCCAGTTCTGTCATGGTTTTTAGACCCCCGCCTTTGCAGGGGTGACAAAAAGATAAATACATAAGGTTGTAGAAAAAGGCATTTCGTAATTTAAAGTTTTTTATTATTTTATAACGACTTATTGGAATCTATATTCTTATATTTGATTATCTCCATTGTATCACACAATTTTAATTAAAAAATGCCTCACATTACTTTTTAAGATTTAGATGAGGATGTATTTATGGTTTTTTGAGGGCAAAATAATTAAATTGATGAATGGTAATTAGGTCAATGAGACAATATTGTCTATAAAATAAATAAATATCTGATAGAATTATAAATATGCGGATTTTAAATATATTAAGAAAATATAAAGAAAAATTTAATAATAAGAATAATAATCCAGCCAATCACTTATTAAGAATAGAATTAAATTCTCAAAACCTAATTTCTAATATCGCCCAATTCAAAGATAAATTTCCAAGCCATAATCTATCAGCTGTCTTAAA
>JBFFCO010000021.1:0-10577 GCA_041559835.1 Minisyncoccia bacterium
ATTTAAGAAATGCTTTCCTTCAAAAAATTGAAATCAAACAGCGACGGGCAAAGGTTGTCACAAAAACCTTTGCCCATTTTTTATTTCAAAAAATTCTACATTCAATTAGAATTGGAAAAGTTTTTTAGTTGGGTTTTATAAATATCAGTAGACAACCAAAACCCCCCGCCGAAGGCGGGGGGTTTTGGTTTTTTTATAGCACATAATATCCAAAGAATCACAGCAATATCTCCAAAAAGGTCATAACGATATGTCCAAAAAATCACAACAAAATCAATTAATATCAGCCCAACTATATAACCATATATTGCCTACAAAAAGTCTTGATATCAATCCTACATCTTAATCTCAATATCTACACCAGCAGGGAGATTAAGATTCATCAATGCATCAACAACTTTCTGATTAGGGTCTAATATATCAATTAACCTCTTATGGGCACGAAGCTCAAATTGGTCTCTTGAGTCCTTATGAACGAAAGTTGCCCTATTAACAGTATATTTCTTAATCTCTGTTGGCAAAGGAATTGGTCCAACAATTTTAGAAACAAATCTTGAAGCAGTGTCAACTATCTGCCTACAAGAATTATCCAAAACCTTATGGTCGTAAGACTTTATCTTGATTCTAATTTTTGACTTTTCTTTGGTAGTAGCCATAAATTTTTAACTAAAATTACTTAATAACCTTTGTCACAACTCCAGCCCCAACTGTTCTACCTCCTTCACGAATAGCAAACCTTTGTTGCTCTTCTAATGCAATTGAGGATATAAGTTTAACCGACAACTTAACAGTATCCCCCGGCATTACCATTTCTGTTCCTTCTGGCAATTGTGATTCACCTGTTACATCAGTGGTTCTAATGTAAAACTGCGGTTTATAGCCATTGAAGAATGGAGTATGTCTACCGCCCTCCTCTTTGGTTAGAATATAAACCTCACACTCAAACTCTGTATGCGGAGTGATACTACCCGGAGCAGCAATAACCTGCCCTCTCTCAATATCCTCCTTCTTGAGACCTCTAATCAATATTCCAACATTGTCTCCCGCTCTTCCTTCATCAAGTGTTTTGTTAAACATTTCCACTCCTGTAACGGTAGTCTTTTGAGTATCTCTAATTCCAACAATTTCTACTTCTTCGCCGACCTTAATAATACCCCTTTCAACTCTGCCTGTTGCAACAGTTCCACGACCTTCAATTGTGAATACATCCTCAATAGGCATCAAGAATGGCTTATCAATATCCCTTTTAGGTTCTGGGATATAACTATCCATTGCATCAACCAATTCATAAATTGGTTTCATCGCCTCATCGTCAGATGATGTTGCTTCTAATGCCTTTAGGGCGGAACCCTTTATCACGGGCACTTCATCACCTGGGAACTCATATTTTGATAGAAGTTCTCTAATTTCTGTTTCCACAATTTCAATCAAGTCATTATCACTCACTTGATCAACCTTGTTTAAGAAAACTATAATCCTTGGAACGCCAACTTGTCTAGCCAAAAGAATGTGCTCTCTTGTCTGTGGCATTGCTCCATCAGCCGCTGAAACAACCAATATTGCTCCATCCATTTGAGCGGCACCAGTAATCATATTCTTAATATAGTCAGCATGACCAGGGGCATCAATATGGGCATAATGCCTATTTTCTGTCATGTATTCTTGGTGACTCAAGGCAATTGTAATACCCCTCTCTTTTTCCTCAGGAGCATTATCAATTTGATCTACTGCACTAGCTTTTTCAATAAGACCCTTTAATTTAAGACCGTGCATTATAGCCGCTGTCAAAGTTGTTTTTCCATGGTCAACATGTCCAATGGTTCCAATATTGACATGGGGCTTGCTTCGGTCAAATTTAGCTTTTTCTGCCATTTTTGTTTTTTTGATTAAAGTCGCTATAACCCCGCTCTCCTTCAATCAAAACATTAATAATTAATAAGACGACTATTTATTTTGACAACTCAATTATTTAGTTATGAGATAAATGATAGGATTCTCTCTCCCCCCTCGCCGAAGGCAGATATGTCCGCCTCTGGCGGGCGAGGGGGAGAGAGAGATTAGTCATATCATCTTCTCCCAACTTAAATTAAGTATAATCCCTAAATCACGAAATAATAAGATAGATATTGACATCTTCCCCCCCCGCCGAAGGCGGGGGGGGAAGATGTCTAAAAATAAATTATTTTGTAATTCAAGGGTATAAGTATCTTAATTAAAATATTATCATTGTCAATATCCTATATATTCTAACCGATTATTATAAAAAAACAATGGGTCTCATTAAATCATCTATGAATAATAACAAAAACTATTCTGAATCAATGATGATTCCTCCGCCAAGAAGTTCGTCCTTATTAAAAAATACCAAATGCTGTCCTTGGGCAACTGCCCAAACAGGATTTGAAAAAATCACTCGCCACTTATTTTTTAACTCATCAAAATCTAATATCGCCTTAATTGGCTCTTGGCGATATCTGATAATCGCACTTATCTTCATCGGCTTATTTGTAAATTCTCCTGAAATAAAATTTAAATTATCTAACCAAATTGTCTTCTTAAATAAAAGGGGGTTATTCTTGCCCGAATCAACAACAATGATATTTTTTTTCAAATCCTTATCAACTACATAAATCGGCTCTCCGCTATCAAATCCCGCTTGAGAATAAGACAATCCCAATCCCTGTCTCTGCCCAATTGTATAAAAGAAAGACCCTTGATGTTTGCCAACTACCTTTCCGTTGGGCAAAACAATATCCCCCTCAGAAATTGGCAAATATTTTTTCAGAAAATCAAAAACATCGACCCTTCCCAAAAAACAAATTCCTTGCGAATCCTTTTTCTCTGCTGTTGGCAACCCAAATTTTTTAGCCATTTTCCTCACCTCACTTTTTAAATAATCCCCAATTGGAAATAAAGAGTGGGCAAGTTGGTCTTGTGATAATTGCCATAGAAAATATGATTGATCTTTATTTTTATCTATTCCTTTTAAAATTTTATAATTATTTTTTTTTATTATTCTTGCATAATGACCGGTGGCAATAAAATCCATTCCCAATGATTTTGCCTTTTTTAAAAAAATTCCAAACTTTATTTCTTTATTACACAAAACATCAGGGCTTGGAGTGAGTCCTTTTTTATACGAAGAAACAAAATAATCAATTATCTTTTTTTGATACTCATCTGAAAAATCGAAAACATAGAATGGAACCCCTAAAAAATTAGCAGTTTTTCGAGCATCTTCTAAGTCTTGGCTCGCACATTGCTCATCAATATTTCCTGTCTTAATATGAGCAGTTGCTACATCATATCCTGCCTTTATTAAAAGAGCGGTGGCGACGGAACTATCCACTCCTCCACTCAAAGCCACCAACACTTTTTTTCCTTTTTTATTTTTCGATTTTATTATTGGCATATTTTGATATATTACTTTGAATTAAGAAATATCTTTTTCTATAATCTTAACATTTCTATTTCTGTCACCCCCGCGAAGGCGGGGGTCTAAAAACCATGGCAGGACGGAGACTCGCCGAAGGCGGGTGGGGGTCTAAAGAACAAGAATAACACCCCGTCTCGCCAAGAGGCGAGCCACCCCTCTAATAGAGGGGAATTAGATTCCCGCCTTCGCGGGAATGACAAAGATGGGGTAGTTATTATATTTTGTAATTCAAGGTATTATTATTAATAAATATCAAAAATCATCTCGTGCTATCATATATTGCCCTCACTTCAGCAGCCGAAAGAGTGCGGTCATAGATACGGACATCATCAATAATGCCATCAAATAAGAGGGTGGTGGCTGAGCTATAAAATCTCCCTATTATTGTATTAACCGGCAAACTATATGATAAAGACTTAGAGTTTTCCTTTACATTAACACCGTTTATATAAAGAATATTACTATCATCGGAATTATGAGTTATTGCAATATGATACCAAAGATCGGTTGAAATGGTAGTTGATTTTGAAACATAAAGATGGTCTACTCCATTTCCAACAAGAGAACTTATCGAAGTTGGCGAAAAATTTAAATTAATTCCATAAGAAGCACTCGCCTTATTAGTTAAAACACCGAAATACATTGGTGGCAACTGATCTATTTTTGTCCAAGCCAATAATGTTATATTGTCTGAAGTTAATGAGATATCATTCCCACAATCTACATAATCATCCACCCCATCAAAATTAACAGCACCCCCTATCCTCCCCTCTACAAAAGACATCCCCGTACCATTCGTGTTTTTAGCAGTTCCATTATTGTCATTTCCTGAAATATCCTGCAATCCAGCCGTTTGATTATTTAAAATATCTCCTGATGTAAAATTATCAAATGGCCAATAACCAACTAATCCAGAATCAGAAAGAGGAGATAAGGAAAGATTATTGCCTACTTCTAATAAAGAATAATTGTCTCCTCCATCAGTTGAAACAACATCTCTGTCTCCCGACATTTTATTTTTCTTAGATTCTAAATTTGCAGTTAATTCCCAACTACCCCCAGTAGAATATGTATAATAAAGCCCTGTCGTTGTTGAATTTATTGGATCAACGGGCAAAGAAGGAATAGGCGAGCCAATATCTAATGAATTAAAATCAACTGGTATCCAACCAGTTCCATCTACATTTCTATAATTTGCCTCTGTAGAGCATGAATAAGAATATCCACTTGGAAGTGCTGGAAGCCCAAGATTAGCACAAGTGGAAGATGTGTCGGGAATAGAAATATATGTTGTTGAAGCAACACCAAAATTTCCCGACAATGATGACACTTCAAATATGCCTAATGCAGTATTTATACTGCCCAAATCACTAATTCTTCTCGTGTCTCTACTCCCCCTTAATATTTCAGCGGGATTTATAACAACCACAACAATGGCCATAAGAATAGATAATATGCCCATCACAATAAGAAGTTCTAAGAGAGTAAAGCCAGTTTTGTTATTTTTCGATTTTATTTCCGGCATGTTTATACATATTGCCTTGAATTAAGAAATATCTTTTTCTGTCACCCCACGCCTTTTCTGTCACCCCTGCGAAGGCAGGGGTCTAAAGAATAAGAAAAACACCCCGTCTCGCCAAGAGGCGAGCCACCCCTCTAATAGAGGGGAATTAGATTCTTCGCCGAAGGCGAACAGGCCGCCGGAGTATTATCCGCCTCAGGTGGACGGGAATGACAAGAGAGAGATAATTTTTCTATTTCGTAATTCAAAGAACTATATATCATTCGCCATAAAAATCCCATCAACCTACTTCATTAACCTCTTCTTTAATTCCCCAATCATCTTATCAATCGCCACCGTCTCTTGAGCGCCGGACTTCATATTTCTCAAAATAACCGTCCCTTCATTTGCCTCTTTTTGACCCAATATCACAACATTATCAATACCCATATTATCAGCAACTTTTAATTGTGCCCTAAGAGAATCCTTACCAAATGCCTCGGCGATATGTATTCCATTTTTTCTAAATTCACCCAACAATCCAATCCCCTTTCTTTTTGCTAAATCGCCCAACAAAACAAGAAATGCCTTATTTTCTTTTGCTGGCTTGCCAATACCTTGAGACTTCATAATACCTACTATTCTCTCCATTCCTATCCCTACTCCAACCGCAGGAGTTGGTTGCCCTCCTAATATCTCCACGAGATAATCATATCTTCCCCCACCACACATCGCCAAATCATCATCTTTTTTTGTTATTTCGAAAACAGTTCTTGTATAATAATCCAATCCCCTTACCAAATGATTGTCTATCTCAAATGGAATATTTAATTCCTCTAGAAATTCTAAAACTGCCATAAAATGCTTACGACAAATTGAGCAAAGATTATCTATCATTTTTGGAGCATTTTCTGATATTTCCCTACATCCCTCTTTCTTGCAATCAAGTATTCTTAGAATATTATCCTTATATCTTCTTTGGCAATCAGAACATAATTTCTTTTGCTTACCCGAATAAAATGTTTTTAATTTCTTTTTCCATCCGTTACGACAATTATCACATCCAAGAGTATTAACCTTCGCAACTAAATCCCTTATTTTTAAATCATTAAACAATGCCATTGATATTTTAATAATAAGGGCATCGTATATTGGATCTTTTTCACCAATTATTTCGAAATCACATTGCCAAAATTGTCTAAATCTCCCTCTTTGAGGACTTTCATAACGAAAAAGAGGGCCATAAGTAAATAACTTTACTGGCTTTGGCTTGTTGGACATACCATTTTGGATATATGACCTTATCAATCCCGGTGTAAATTCTGGTCTTAAAGTGAGGTTATCTCTCCCGGGAGTTTTAAAATTAAACATTTGCTTTTGAACAATTTCTGTTGTCTGCCCAGTGCCATGCTCAAAAATTTCCGTTTCTTCTGCTATTGGCAATTCAATTTTTTTGAAATCAAAACTATCTGCCAAATTTTCAACGACTTTTATAATTTTTCTTCTATAAAAATCATCTACTGGCAAAATATCCGCCATTCCCTTTGGCGACGATATTATATTTTTTACCTTTTTTCTCTTTTTTTTCTTTGGCTCAGGAGCCTTTGGTCTTCTTCCCATATTTTGTGCTTAATTTAATGAACGACTATATTATTATTCTAATAATAAGCTGGGGCCTCAAATGCCTTCACGGCATTTATTGGCCAGAGACGAAATCTTGTGAGTCCAATTATATCATCCTCATTTAATACCCCCCAACTTCGCGAATCATAACTCATAAATCTATTATCTCCCAAAACAAAGTATTCTCCTTCATCTAATGTAGCAAGTATATTCCCAGATGTTGAGGTTAAGATATATGGCTCATCTAATACAAGCCCCTCCTGATGACCTTCATTAAAAATTGTAACAACCCCGTCCTCTATTTTTATTGTCTCCGAAGGGAGGGCTACGATTCTTTTAATGAAATAATTTCCTCCTTGTTGGGGAAATTTAAAAACAATTACCTCGCCTCTTTCTGGTTGGCGGAAGCGATATGTCAATTCATCAATTACCAAATAATCGCCGTCATTAAAATTAGGGGTCATACTTTGACCATCCACAATGAATGGTTGGATAAGAAATGTTCTTATCGCTCCGACGACAATCAATGCTATAATAGCCACCTGTGCCGTCTCCCAAATGGCTGAAAGAATCTTTTTCATAATACTATTATATAGAACCAACTCCCAAAAGCAAGTAATAAATAAAAACGAGTATGTAAAAATATGCATGAGTATTGACAAATTTTTTTAATTTTGTATAATACGACCATACTGAAAAGATGATACTTAAATGAAAGTCCGCCTTCGGCGGACTTTCATTGTAAGAAAACATTTTATGGTTTTAATAAAGTCGTGTATAATACAGGTTATTTGATATATTGTCCCTTCTCTAATGCGGGGGTTTTAAAAAGAAAGAGAACATCCCATCCAGCCAGAAGTGGCATATCCGCATTAGGCGGACGGGAATGACAAAGAAGGGAAAAAACACCCCGTCCAGCCAGGGGCTGACCACCCCTCTATTAGAGGGGAATTATGTCCGCCTATGGCGGAGAATTATAAGGCAAAGGGGCAAAATAAAGTCGTTTAATTATATAATTATAATATTATAGATTAGCAGATTAGATAAAAATGCCCCTCTACCCCCCCGCAGAGCGGGGGGGGTAGAGGGCTGAATCATCTTATAATCTGTGATAAAATATAAAAAATATGTTAGATTTAAAAAATTTCCAAGCGGCGATTTCTCAAATATCCGATGAGAAAAATATCTCAAAGGAAAAAGTAATAGAAACAATTGAGCAAGCAATTGCGGCCGCTTATAAAAAAGAATACAGCAATAAAAATGCCATTATAAAATCAAAAATAGACCCCTCAACTGGAGAGGCAAAATTTTGGCAAGTAAAATTAGTCGTTGATGAAGATATGATTAAGAGTGAGGAAGAGGAGGAAGAAAAAGAAGAGGGCGAAGAAAAGAAAAAAGAAGTTGAGAAAAAGGGCGACAGCAAAGATGAGGGCGAAGAAGAAGGAGAAGAAGACAAAAGAGTCAAATTCAGTGAGGAGCGACATATTATGATTGATGAAGCAAAAAAAATAAATCCCGATGTAGAAGTAGAAGGGGAAATAATATTCCCATTAGAAATCCAAGAAGATTTTGGCAGAATAGCTGCTCAAACAGCAAAGCAGGTAATACTCCAAAGATTAAGAGAGGCAGAAAGAGATGCAATAATGGAAGACTTTAAAGACAAGGAAGGAGAAATTGTAAGCGGATTAGTCCAAAGATTTGAGAAAAGAAATGTCTTTGTAAATTTGGGGCGAGCCCAAGGAGTTATGTTCTCAAATGAATCAATCCCCGGCGAAAGATACCGAATAGGCGACCGATTGAAATTCTATATTATGGCTATTCAAGAAGGCCACAAGGGACCGATGATTGTCCTATCAAGAAAACATCCGAACTTTATTAAAAAATTATTTGAATTAGAAGTTCCAGAAATATCAATGGGCTCTGTTGAGATAATGAGTATTGCAAGAGAGGCGGGCTTTAGAACAAAAATAGCAGTTCATTCTACCGTTGAGGGAGTTGATCCAATTGGCTCATGTGTTGGCCAAAAAGGAACAAGGGTAATGGCGATATTGAATGAGTTGGGACAGGAAAAAATTGATATTATAAAGTGGTCAGAGGACCCAGAGGAATTTGTAGCAAGTTCATTATCTCCTGCCAAGGTGTCAAAATCCAAAATGGGAGAAAGGAGAAATATTTTGGCATTTGTTCCAGAAGACCAACTTTCTTTGGCTATTGGTAAGGATGGGCAGAATGTGAGGTTGGCAGCCAAACTCACTGGTTGGAAAATAGATGTCCGAAACGAATCAAATCCAGATGAGAAAATCGCAGGAGGTATTGCCGATATCCCAAGTTCCGATGAGACAATCGAAGAAGAATCAACCGAGCAAGATAATAATGCTACCGCCGAAAGCGATAATGATAATGTGAGCAACGATGAGAATAAGGATGAGTCAGAAGGTGAGAATGTAAGTGAGAGCGAGAGCGAGACAGAAAATGAGAATGAGAATGATAATGAAAGCGAGACAGAAAGTGAGAGCGAGAGTGAGCAAGAGAAATAAGGTGGGGATGAGCAAGAATAATAATCACACAAACCCAAAAAACTACCCCTCATCAGGTAGTTTTTTGGTGGCAATAAAATCCAAAAATCATTTCTTAATATATCTAGTACCTCTTCCTAATCCAATTCTCTCAATTAAACCAAACTTTAAAAATTTTGATATTGCCTGATTGATTGTTGGGCGAGGAATACGAGTGTTCTTAAATATTTCCAAAGGGGAAATCTCTCCGCTAAAATCATTAATAAAATCCCAAATAATTTTTTGCTGAGCAGAAAGAAGTTTTTCTACCTCTTTTTTTGACAATAATTTAATCGCCTCTTGAGATTGCTTCAAGATTATTTTTAGAAAAAAAGACATCCAAGGCAAAACATCCTCTTTGTTAGTTCTAAATGTTTTTTGGCTTTTTCTTAAAGATAAGTAATATTCTGGCTTATTATCTTCAATTAATTTCTCCTGAGAAATATAAGGCATATATTCATAACCCCGCTGAAGTAAAAGTAAATTTGATAATATCCTTGACAACCTTCCATTTCCATCAATAAATGGATGAATTAAAAGAAATTCTATAACAAAATTACCAATAATAATCAACGGATGAAATCTCCTTTTCAAAAAAGCATCTTGAGTCCATTCAATCAATTCTTGCATCTCTTTTGAAACGAGATGAGGCGGAGTTGTTTCAAATAATACCTGATTAGAATCTCCAACCAATACCACTTTGTTTTCAGTAGATTTATATTCCCCTCTATGATTTTTGTCTTTTTCCGTGTATTTTAATAGTTCTCTATGGAAAAATTTAATCACACCCTCTGAAAATGAAATTGACTTATATGATTCAAAAACATTAGAAAGCGCTTCATAATATCCTTGAACTTCTTGCTTGTCTCTATCTTTAAATTTTGAGATATTGACCCCTCTCATCAATCTTTCAATATCTTCATCTGATAATTCCGACCCCTCAATCCGAGTGGAAGATCCTGTGGAAGTGATAATAACCGACTTTTTAAGTCTATCAAAAAATTGAGGTCCTAATTTCGCCCCTGATTTCCACTCTTCTTTTATAGAATCTATCTGCTCAATGAGGTCATAAATATCCTGTGGCAGATTTTCTAATCTTTTATCAAATTTATTAAGCATATTTCTTCACCAAAAATCTAATATAATCTTATATATCCCATATATTAGATTATATAAGATTATACAAGATAATCAAGGCAAAGTCTTGTCCAATACAAGATGAGCCCCAAATGAGTATTGATTACAATACAAAATGAGCCCCAAGTGGGCTTGTTTTTTTATTTATAACTCATGAATATATTCAGCAGTATATTCAGCAGTATATTCAGCAGTATATTCAGTAGTTGATAATTTATGCAAATAAATTTTTAAAGTTGTCTTTTATTTCTTTGGATTTGTGAGAAAATTGAGGTAAAATATGATTATAGGTATTAATCTTAATAAAGATATAAAAAATATAAAA
>JBFFCO010000022.1:0-10504 GCA_041559835.1 Minisyncoccia bacterium
CTCATCACAAATTATCTAATTTCCAAACTTGTGAATACTTATTAAGAATCAAATCAATGGTATAGCTCGCCATACCATCATCGCCTAATATCATAAACTCGAAACGAGAATCAATGCCCGCCTGACTACTGGAAACAACTGCCTTTCTTAATTGACTCAATATAAACTCAATCCTATTCTCATCCTTCGCCTGCTGTAAGTATTCTCTCCAAGTATCATAAGAAAAACTCTTATCTAACTTGAAATATTTTGCCGCCATATCCAAATCACCATTTTCTAAAGCGACAATAAATAAATCAAGTGTCTCTCGTGGTGTTTTTCCACCATAAGTATCATTCGCCATTTTCCTCTCAATTTCCGACATCTTATTCTCATAATCCCTAATTGCCCCTGCCATTTGATTGGCTCTTTTTCTTCCTGCCATTCCCATTTGAATTGCATCCCATCCTCCGAGATAAAGAAATAGGGATATTAAAATTAATACCAAAAGAGGAATAATAAATTTGATTGTATTCCCTCTGCCAAAAAACTTCTTTTTTGGAGACAATGAATCCATATTTAAATTATTTAGATTATTTAATTTCATAATTTATAATAGATGATGAATTATTATAATATATTAAAAAATAACATATAAATTTTCCATCAACTTTCTATCAATTTCCCATCAATCTTTTTGGTGTCATTTTATATGATTTAATCAGTGCTGAAAAGCCCAAAAAATTAGCTTTTTTATCAAAATATTATGAAAATGGGCAATAATGGGCAGAATAATCCTTTCACCCCTGCTATTGACAAATTGATAGATATATGATATAATGTGGGTAGAAATGTGGTTAAAAATAATAAAATAGGAGGAATAAAATGAGTAAATCAAAATCTATTGTTATAGTTATTGTTAGTGCTATTTTGATGTCAATGATTGGGCGAGAATTGATTATTGTTGCCGTTGTTATCCTTGCTTTCTTATTATTATCTATCGTTGTAAAGATGGCTCGCCAAGGCAAATAAGGATGAAAAAAAACAAAAAACAAAATAAAAACTTTTCCCAAGTGGGAAAAGTTTTTATTTTGGATTGATATTTATGATTTATTTTGATATTTTAATCCTCTTGTCATTCCCGCGAAGACAGGAATCTTTGTTTTTCTTTCCATTTTGTATTATTCCCCTCTATTAGAGGGGTGGCTCGCCACGAAAGAAATTGCTTCGCAATTTCAACGTGGCTGAGACGGGGTGTTTTTTCTGCCGAAGGCGGAGGTGACAGAAAGAGAAATGTATAAGATTGTAAAAAAGATATTTTGTAATTCAAGATTATTAAATATTATTTTGCTGACGAAGGAGTCTCTATCTTATTAATTCTAACCTCAACAAAAAATTGTCTATGTGTATTTTTCTTTCGATACCTTGTCTTATTATGATACCTGAAAACAATCATTTTCTTTGTTCTTTCGGCACGAATTACCTCACCCTCAACAAAAGCCCCATCAATTACTGGCTCTCCAAATATCACATCCTTATCACCATCTTTAACCAAAAGAACCTTGTCTAACTTTATTTTAGACCCCACATCGACACCATCAATCTTCTCTATTTTTATTTTTTTGCCTTCGGAAACAATATATTGCTTTCCCCCGGTTTCTATTATTGCTAAATTCATAATTTCTATATTTTACTTAATTTTTATTTTTTGTCTAATTTTGAGGATGCTAATTGAGGATGATTTTTTTGAACATCTTTTTGCCAATTTTTAACGAATACTCTTTGTTTTTCTCTAATTTAAAGTGCGGATCGCTAATCGTCTCATCATTTATATCAACCGCTGCTTGCTCAATTAGAATTTTAGCAGATGAATTGCTTTTGATTTCTTTTGGAAAAATTCTAAAAATTGTTTTAGATAATGACTCATTCTCAATATATTTTTCTTTGATTAATTTTAAATCATTTGGCATTTCTTTTTTTGAAAATTTAGTCTCCCAGTCTTTTTGAGCAGTATTGGCTTTTTCTTCTCCATATAAAAGATTTGTTATTTCCCAAGACAATCTCTTCTTTGCTTCCAATGGATTTTTTTCAATGTTTAAATTAGACATCTCATTAGATGATAATTCTGTTAAATTAACAAACAGAACTTTAATCATTTCATCCGGCTGAGCCATTATTTGTCCGAACATATCTTCTGGCGAAGCATCCAAAAAAACACCCGTCCCCTTGCTTTTTGACATCATTTCTTTGGTAATTGGGTTTTGAATCAATGAGGTGGCAACGACAAATTTTTCTTTGTTCTTTATTTTTTTCAAAAGAGTTCGCCCAGCCAATGCATTGAATATTTGATCGGTTCCGCAAACCTCAACATCAACATCCATTGCAACAGAATCATACCCCTGCATCAATGGATAGAAAAATTCGTGCAAATATATTGGCCTCCCTTCGCTCATTCTTTTCTCAAACATATCCCTCTCAAGCATTTGCTGAACTGTAAAGTTGCTTGCTAAATTGATAATCTCTTCAAAATTAAGTTTTGAAAGCCATTCTGAATTATACTTAATCTGAACAGGATTTTCCTTATTATCAAAATCCATCAATGGCTTCACTAATTTTTTCCATTGAGAAACATTAAAATCAACTTCTTTTTTTGAAAGTTGTTTTCTGGCTGATTCTTTATCGGGGTCGCCAATTCTAGCGGTAAAGTCGCCGAATAATATAATTATCTCATGCCCTAATTGCCTAAATTTTTCCATCAATAAGAAGTTTCGGGCATGTCCAAGATGAAGGGTTGGGGCAGTGGCATCAAATCCGATATAGAATCGGAGGCGATTGCCACTTAATAATTTTTTGCGAAATTCATCTTTTGAGGGGAATATGTTCCCGTCGTCAATAATAGGCAAAGATTCTTTTTTGCCTCTTTCTAATATCCCGTCAATTATGTTTTCATCTGTGATAATATCCATTGCTAAAATAATAACACACAACCCCCCACAAAAAAAGCAGGGATTAGTAAAAGATTTTGAAGAGGAGGGATTCTAATTGAAGGCGGTGGTTGATAGATTTATTTCTTAATCTTGGCAAGTATTTTAAGATGGAATAAATTTTTTCTAAATCATTATCAGTATTTTTTAATGCCAACAAGTCTTTCCTTATCAAAAAAGACAAATTCTCAACAAACTCAATTTTTTTCTCATCACTCACTTTCAATATATCAGCCCAAAAGCCGTTTTCTTTCGGAGAATTAAAGAAATCAATTTCTTCTTGGGTAATTCTATTTTTAAAATATTTGCCAAAATCAAAATCAAACTTTATTTTTTTCATTCTTGATGAGAGTGTAGAAAAAATTTGACTCTCTTCTTTTGCTAAAAAGAATATCACTCTATTCTTAAGTGGTTCCTCAATTGTCTTTAGCAATGTATTTTGACTCTCGGCATTTAATTCTTCGCCGTTTGATATTATCAAAATTTTCTTTTCTCCTAATGGCGATAGTTGTAAGAAATTTATTGCTCTTCTTATTGAACTGACGGACAAATCAAGGGTTAATATTTTTTCAGAATATTCTGATGATATATTTTCTTCGGGTGATATTATCAATATATCTGATGGCAATGAGAATTGAAGCGATAATTTTATTACCTCTTCAATTTTTGATTGGGAATCATTTCCTAATAATAGCCAACTTCCATCAGCCAATCCTTTTTCTTTTATAAATTGAGAATATATTTGAAATGTCATATTGTTATTATTTATTATATTTCACTTTATTTTAATCTATTCTGAGATATCTCCAACCCGAACAATCTCTTTGTATTTTCTAAGATAATTGAATTTGCCTTATCAAAATTCCAACCCCTCACATCCGCAATCTTCTCAATAACATATCTCACAAACAACGGCTCATTTCTCTCTCCCCTCTTTGGGACAGGAGCAACGAGAGGGCAATCTGTTTCCGCCAATATTCTATCCTCCGGAATATTAGCAATGAGATTGTCTTTTTTGAAATCAAATGTGATGACCCCAGAAAAGGAAATATAAAATCCACGGGAAAGAAACTCATTTGCTATTTCTATTGTTTCAGTAAAAAAATGAGCCACTCCTGAATTTTTACTTCTATTATCAAATCCCTCTTCTTTCAATATTCTTATTGCATCTTTATGGGCATCGCCATTGTTTTTTGACCTAATATGTAAAATCAATGGCTTATTGAATTTTCTTGCTAATCCAATTTGGTGGCGAAAAAATTCCTCTTGCTTTTTCTTTTTTTCAAATAAAAAATTACCCTCTTCTAAAAAAGAATAATCTAATCCGCATTCGCCAACAGCGACAACCTTATCATTTAATAATAGAGGAATAAAGTCATTCTCAACAAAATCTTTCTCCTCAATGTCGCCCGGATGAATCCCGGCGGTCGCCCAAAAATTATCATATTTTTGAGCGAGTTCTATTGCTTCTTTTGAATTAGACAAACTACTCCCAACATTAATAATCCCCATTTCTTCATCCAATATTCTTTTAATTACATCTTCTCTATCCTCATCAAACTTTTTCATTTGCAAATGAGAATGAGAATCAATCATCTTAATTTTCTTCATAATTAATAATTTATTCCGCCCTGCGAAACATTTCTTCTCTTATTCCCCTCTAATAGAGGGGTGGCTCGCCACGAAAGAAATTGCTTCGTAATTTCAACATGGCTGAGACGGGGTGTTTTTTCTCCAAAGACAGGATTTGCCTCGGGGTATAAATATTTATTCTAATATTATCACATCTCTTATAAATAAAAAATTAATCAAACTATTAAATTTGACAAGTAAATAAATATATGATTATATAGAAAATAGTAGTCGATGTTAAAAAACAAAAAAATAGGAGGTGTTATTATGAATAAAAAAATCAACCCGCACGAAGCACTAAGAGAATTTCTTGAGGAAGTCAATGAATATAATTATCTTGAAGCAAAAGATCTCTTAATGAGAGTGCCTAAACCAAGTTGTAACTCGCTATGGAAATTACATAGGCTAAATAATGTATACATACAAAGTTTAACCGAACTACTCTTAATAATCCATTATCCAAACAAGTTGGATTATCAAACCCTGATAAAATTCTACGGGTCATTTGATCAAAATTACCAAGATGTGCAAAATTTAATAAAGAAACTACTCCAAGATATTCCGCCCAATAAACTTGACCGCCAGGCATTAAGAGATAATAAAGAGTGCTGTTTGGACACTAAGAATTTAAAAAGATTGCTCCTTATGACCCACTTTCCTGAAAATCTAACACTTGATGAATTAAAAGATTTCAGGAAAAAATCAAGAGATCCCGAAGTATGTGCCAAAGCGGCAGAGCTACTATCAAAAAAGGGGAAGAAAAGCGAAATAAGAAAAGCCTTTGAAAAATACTTTCCATTATAACAGATTAAAGTCTGCAATATAAACCCCTCGCCCAGAGATGTTAAAAGGGCGGGGGGGGTATTTTTTTATTTAATTTACTTAATAATTTTAAATTCTAAAATCTAATCAACTGTTCTCTTTAATACCTCCTCTATGGTTACCAACCCCTTGAGTGCCTTGATAATTCCATCTTGACGAAGATTTATCATCCCCTGCTTTTTGGCAATTTCCTCCAACTCAGATTCGCTAGCATCTTTCAAAATCGCATTTTCCAAATTATCATCCATCTTTAACATTTCAAAGATGCCAATTCTCCCCTTATTGCCCTTATAATTACATCTCTCGCAACCCCTCCCAATAAATGTTTTATAGGGTGGCTTAAATTCTCCCTTTATATTATCAGGGATATCAGAAAGAGCGACATCAATTTCTTTTGAAACCGCATCAGGAACCTCAACCATCTCCTTACAATCATCACATATCCTTCTTGCTAATCTTTGGGCAATAGTCAAAATAATAGTAGAAGGAATTAAAAACGACTCCACTTTCATATCCACTAATCGCGGAATAACACCAACTGCATTATTTGTGTGAAGAGTAGATAAAACGAGGTGTCCAGTAAGAGCAGCATGGATGGCCAAGGCAGCCGTCTCGTCATCCCTTATCTCTCCAACCATTATAATATCCGGGTCTTGACGAACAACCTGCCTCAATCCAGAAGCAAAAGAATATCCTATTTCTGGCTTTACTTGTGATTGATTTATTCCTTCCATAAAATATTCTACTGGGTCCTCCAAACTCACAATATTAACCCCCTCCTTGTTTAATTTATTTAAAACGGCATAGAGAGTCGTTGATTTTCCTGACCCAGTTGGCCCAGTAGATAATATCATTCCAAAAGGCCTTTTAATTGCTTCCTCTAAAATCGGAATATGATAATCCCCCACTCCTAAATCAGCGATAGTTCTCACTCCAGCACTTGAATCCAAAACACGAATTGCCACTTTTTCTCCAAGCGAAGTTGGAAAAGTTGCAACACGATAATCAACTTCTTTGTTATCAATAATAGTCCTGAACCTTCCATCTTGTGGAACTCTCATCTCATCAATCTTTAAATTGGAAAGTATTTTTATTCGCGAAACAACTGGTGGATGAAGTTCTAATGGCAAATCAAGTGCATTTTTTAAATCACCATCGACCCTAAACCTTATTCTTAATCTTGTTTTTTGTGGCTCAATATGAATGTCTGATGCTCCCTGATTTACTGCCTGCCTCAATATTGTGGAAACTAATTTTATAATCGGTGCCTCCTCGGCAACTGCCTTACTTGTATCTTCTATTCTTATAACTTTTTGCTGATGCAAAAGACCACCTTTGCCTTTTAAGGCACCTATTGCTCCGGTTACCTCCTCTATCCTTGTTTGGAAACTTCTATAACTTTGCCAAAATCTTTGTAAATCACTTGGCAAAACTAAATAGACTCCCATATTTAATTTTTTTTGTTTTGCTAAAAATCGTAACACTTCTTGGGTGCGGAGATTATCTGGATGAAGAACTCCTACTGAGATGGTATCGCCATCTTTTCCAAATGAAATCATATTATTTGCCTTGGCGGCTTCCTCTGGAATTATTTCTAATATCTCTTTTGGAATCTCCTCTCCTTTTTCAAATATTTTTAATGGTATTTGAAAATGCTCGGACTTTGCTTGTCCGACATCTTCATCAGAAACAATTTTTTTATTTACCAATATTTCCTCAACCGGATTTCCAGTTGCCATCGCCTCCTTCAAAATATTTTCTGAAATTGTTTGAGTTATTTTCCCGTTTTTCACGAGAATTTCCAATAATATTTTATTATCTATCATAGTTTTATTATATATATTCTAACATAATTTAAATTAAAATAAAAAAGGGGGAGGTGAATCTAAATCTTGAAATTATTAATTTTATTTGTATAATTCCAGCAGGAGGAATATATGAAAAACATAAGAATCGAGAAAGTCATTATACTTGCGACTGATGGCGAAGAAGACTTTGAAAAAGAAGTGATTTTAAGTGATAAAGAAGTTATAGTTGTGGGCAATAGAAAAATACAAGCATACATCGATGAAAAAATGCTAAAAAGTGAGGTCGGCGGTATTAAGAAATATGACAACATCAAAGGGAAGGGGTTCAGTATTTATCACACTGATTATTGATAAAAACTCTAAAAGCCTATTTAATGCTCTGCTGATTATTCAATCAGCAGAGTTTTTATTGCTTTTATAGACATAATTTTATTATTTTTTTCGTCAAGGCTGCTTTATAAATAATTTGTTTTGAAATGATAAATGGAAATAAAAAGGAAGCACAGCGATTTTTTGTTATCGTCGCCATGCCCCATAGAAACAAATATATAATGCTATCACCAATTAACCTCGCTATTTAAAATATTTACTTGCCGGAGCCACTCTTAAGTTAGCACTATTTAACACCAATAATTCTTTAATTTCTAGCAATACTTTATTTGCAGCCTCTTTATTACTGAAAACTTTGATATCAGTAATACTTGTTTTACCACTTATAAACAGAATAAAAGAACTTGTTCCATCTCTCCTCTCCACCAAGATCATTGCTTCTCTTCCTATCAAATTAACTATAATATAACTATCCTCAAACATAATCCCTCCTGATATTTTATTTTTTAATATTAAAATCTTTTGACTGCGAATTATCTTATAATACCAACCATGGCTTGTCAATATTTGTGGTTTATAAATAAATGTCTTTGCGGTTGCCTATTTTGATAGTCTTAATAATTTCAAAAAATCTTTGCTATTAGTAAAGGTATAATCTTCCTTTTGTTTTGATGCCTTTGCCACATCTCTAATGAATTTAGGATTATATTCTCCTTCACTATCTTTTTCTATCGCCATACTTAATAATAGAGACCTTAAATTAACAACCTCTTTTGTTAATATATTTAATTTTTTTTCCACTGTTTTTATAGACATAATTTTTTAATAATAGGTGTCGCTATCCCCCGCCTCGCCAAGGGCGAGGTGGGAATTTAAAATAATATCACCACTCTTATAGTTCAACTTATTAAGTGTATTATATCCCAATCAAAAAATATCTCAAAGTGATTAGAAATAAAAAAATACTCCCCAGCAAGGCATTTCTCAATGTCCTGTTGGGGGTTTTATATTGCTTATTTTTAAATACTTGCTAATTTTATTGAATAATTATCTTGTGGATAACTACCCCCTTGATTTATTATATAAGGTATAGTATTATTTTAGAGTCGTAAATATAAAATATTAAAATTAACTATAATTTAAAAAAATATGACTAAAAATATTAAAATCAAAGAAATAGATATACTTCCCGATCGAAGTTTAATGCCCAAAATAGGGCAAACGGGATATTCTGTGAGTCAAGCAATTGCCGAATTGGTTGACAATTCCATTGATGCGAGACAAGAAAATAAGTTGCTCACAGTTGAAATAAATTTGGATTCAAATAATGGGCTACTTGAAGTAGCGGACGATGGCATTGGAATGGATGAAAATGTTGCGGCAAGTAGCATTAAGCTTGCTCATTCTACAAAAAAGAACAAACTAGGAGAATTCGGATTAGGACTGAAAACGGCTGCGACAAGTCTTGGTAAAAAATTTCAGTTATCAACTACTCAAAGAGAAAATAACGAAGAGTATATTTTAGAGTATGACGAAGATAAATGGTTAAAAAATGGCGATTGGAAAAAACATGAAATGAAAATTAAAAGCGGGGTGGATAAAAAAAGATCAGGGACAATAATATGTATCAAAGATCTTCGTTTTACCATTTATCCTAATCTCCCTGGCAATATTAGAAAAGATCTATCTGCTCGTTTTGCTCCATATATTGAGAACGGAGAAGTAAAAATAAAAGTTAATACAAAATGGTGCGAGCCGGAACCATTAGAATTAAGGGTAGAGTATCATGACCCAGATGGAAAAGAACCTTTTAAAATGAAATTAGAAAGTGGAAATGAGGTAAGGGGGTGGCGTGGATTGCTAAAAAAAGGGTACTCGGGAAATAAGGGGGAATATGGCTTTAGAGTTTTTCGTCGCGGTCGCTTAATTATGCAATATGCAAAAATTGGATTTAATCCCCATCCAGAAGCAAGGCAAATTGTTGGAGAAATTCATCTCGATCATGTCCCCGTGACTCACAACAAAAGAGAGTTTATTGAAGAATCTCCTCTTTGGCAAGAAATTATCAAAGAGGGAGGGATATTCTTTAATTTTATGAGAGATATCGTAAAAGAGGCACGTTCTTCAATGCGTAATACACAAATCAATCAAGGAATTTTAGACAAAATGGCAATTCAGAAAGATAATATCATGAAAGCCATTAAAAAAATTCCTGAGTTAAAGGAATATGCCTTTCCGGATATTAGAGAGAGGGCGAGGGCAAAAGAAGGAGAAGGTGATGAAATAGATTTAGTAGAAATAGAGAAGAGAGATCCAAGAGATATTGTTTCTATTGAGGAAGAGCCAATACCAGCCGACGAACAAATAAGGAGGCCTAAAAAAAATCACATCAAAAAAGCACATTTTATTTGGGTTGATGGAAAAAAATTTAAAGTAGAGCACAGCTTTGTAGATTTAAAAACCGACGGTGTGTTAAAAGATAAGAATGTTGATGAAAATACAGGAATTCAAGTTTATACCAATATAGCATTCCCTGGCTTTGCCAATACAACTGATCATGTTTTTTATGGTGCTTGGCACATCGCTGAGGCAATAGCGGAAGTAATGGTGGAGAAAAATAAAAAATCATCTGATGAGATTATAAAAATTAGAGATATGATTTTGAAGGAAGGTGCGAAATTAACTAGGGAATTGGATGAGGTAGAAAGGGAGAAAAAAAATGCTGAGCGACTAAAAAAAGAGTATGAGGAAAAGATGGTAAAAATTAAAAAAATGGAGGAAAAGAATTTAGAAATTGAAACTTAAATTTATGTATATCAAGTCGATAAATTAATAAAAGTTTTAGGATGACACATAAGTGCAATCTATATTTTGAGCGGATTATTTTTCGCCTTATCACGATAATCAAGACTTGTCAATATTTACAATTTATATTATAAATATATGATA
>JBFFCO010000023.1:0-10074 GCA_041559835.1 Minisyncoccia bacterium
CAGTTGTTTCCAGTAGTCAGGCGGGCATTGATTCTCGTTTCGAGTTTATGATATTAGGCGATGATGGTATGGCGAGCTATACCATTGATTTGATTCTTAATAAGTATTCACAAGTTTGGAAATTAGATAATTTGTGATGAGAAGTTTTTGGATAAATAAAAAAGGGCGACTCGCAGATTTTTTTCTTTTTGTAAATGTCATGATATCTAATAGCATTAATAATGCTTTGTTTTTAATACCGCAATAAAATTAAAGAGGTAAAAAAACAACTGAAATTATAAAATTCCAGTCGCTATTATTAAAGCATCTTTTCTTTAATTAATTTTTTTAAAATTTTTTTTGTGGTGGTTGATATTACTAATTCGGCAAATTCTGTTTTTTCTACCCACTTAATTTTTTTTATTGAATCTCCTTTTTGAGTCCTTGGTTCCCTGTCTATGGTTATGAGATATGCCTTTACCTCAATCTTTCTTATACTACTTGGACTAATTCCACTTTCTTCACAAAACAATTTTTCAATTTTTGTGATATTACTTCCCGTTTCTTCTTTTACTTCTCTTCTCAAGCACCTTTCATCATTTTCTCCCGGCTCTTTTTTCCCACCGGGGAAGATTAATATCCCATTTTTTTCACATAATAAGACTTTTTTATCACTTATAATTATTCCATTGACAACCTCTATCATATTAACACCTCCTTCTAATATCAAAATAGTATATTTATATCAAATAGTCAAATTATTTTGTTATATACTTTAAATCAAAAAATAATCAAGAATGGAGTTCCTTGATTAAACTATTGGCCGATTGATGGGTTGTAAAATCTCCCAAGGCATAATCTAATCTCGCATTATTTATAATCTCATCAATAGTTTCCGCCCTATTCATTCTCTTTATATCTTTCATATCTATTTCGCAAATAATCTTTTTTTCTTTTGGATATTTAGAGATACAACGAAAACTATCTAATGGTATTTTTACCACCGCTTTTTTACTTAATTTTGTCGCAATAGATTTATTCATATTGATAATATCTTACACCATTTTAATAATTTTTCAAAAATAATTTTTTTAGGTTTGGAAATAAAAAAGGAGCCGGGAGAAATTTCTCCTCGGCTCGCTATGGGACCATTTTTTAAACAAGGTCTAAAATTTCTTGAAACTCTGTAAAACTGATGCAACTATTAAGTCTATTCAGTTTAATTTCTCGGCAATAGAAGAATACCTCATTTTCAAAATACTCAGAACGCTTTTTGAGTTTTTCCTCTATATCATCTATTGACCTATCGCGGATAAAAAATGTTTCCTTGTCTCTGATTGCCAGCAACTTCCCCAACCTATCAAATTCAGTTTCTGACATTAACCCCATCAACCTTGAGTTCAATGCATTATTAATTTTTTCAGCAACTCCTTTATGGCTCATGCAGTGTAGGCAATTGGGACCATCATTGAGTGAAAAAATAATCGTGGTAAGGGCAATTCTTGCGGGATGATTAATATTCATTTTATACCTCCTTTTTCTGTCTTTATCTTTATTAAATTTTTAATTTTAACAACCCCTCCATTCTGACACAAACAAAAAATTTGTCAAGTTTTGTGGTGGGGTTTGGTATTAGTTAAATCATATAAAATGACACTGAAGGAATTGATGAGGAATTGATGATATATTTATAGAAAATTTATAATTTATTTTTTGGGTATATTATAATAATTCATTATTTGCTTTCTTTGATTCTGAATTAAAAAAAATTCGCCACCACCACCTTTTTAGATTGGTGATGGCGACGAGACGATTGTTAGTGATGAGATAATGGGTTGGGCGGGGGTTTATTTCAACTCACTCCCTCGCCCCCCACTTTTTAAGAACGATTAATATAATCATTAAAGGCTTCATTTTTGTTATTATACCAAAAAATCAGGCAATAGGATAATAAATCTTCTGCAATAATCCTGTCTTCTTTGTTAAAAAATTTAATCATGCCATATCCTGATATGGGATATTCAATTTTTTTAACTTCTTCAATTTTTCCCGTGGTAGACCATTCAAGCCATTTGCCCTTATCTCCTTTTTCCCTCCATATTTTAATGATTACAAACTTACCCTCTCTAGATATTCCCTCATCAGTTTTTAAAACAACATTCTTGAAACAACAATTTTCAAAACCACCCTTATTTGTATTTGTCATAGCGCCATCCTCCTGTTTTTTTCGTTTGATATATTTAGTTTTCACATGGCTTAGCGCCACCTTAAAACTGAATACATTATATCACAAACAAAAAATATGTCAAGTTTTGTGGTGGGGTTTGGTATTGGTTAAATCATATAAAATGACACTGAAAGGATTGATGAGGAATTGATGATATATTTATAGAAAATTTATAATTTATTTTTTGGGTATATTATAATAATTCATTATTTGCTTTCTTTGATTTTGAATTAAAGATGTACCTTCTCAAATAGTTTTCTTGGGAAAATAAAAAAAGGCAACTCGCAGATTTTTTTTCTTTGAGTCACCCAAATTCATGGCATAAGATAATACCGATTATATTTTTTCCCATTGTTCAATTGGTCCGTAGCACCAATTATAATCGCCCGTCTCCTTGTATTTTTCTGACACTAATTTTTCTGCCATTTTTTTAGTGAATGGTCCGTCAGTCATTTTCCCTTCACTTTTTAATGTCCCGTCTTCTTGCGGTGTACTGATAATCATTCCAATATAATATTTTTTCTGCACATTACTCTCCTTTTTCATTTGATATATTCAGTTTTTATAGATGGCTTAGTGCCACCTTAAAACTGAATATATTATAGCATATATGAATGCGGATGTCAAGGGTTGAGAAGTAGGAACACCCCTTCGCCTATTTTCTGTCACCCTCGCGAAGGCGGGGGTCTAAAGAGTATGGCAAGCGAGATAAAGCATGGTTGAGATTCCCGCTTTCGCGGGAATGACAAAAATTATAATTATTTATCTTTAAAATTTTGGATTTCGGATTATTAAACGATTAAAAAAATAAAAAAATAATCTCGCGATTCAGGGTTGAAAATTGAAGAGAACAAAAGTTCCAAAAATCTCATATGAAAAGAGTATACTTTTGTTTTTTCTTTCTATTGGCAATTATTATTTTCCCAATCAAAACTCTCGCCTTTAAACAATCAACTACCCACCCATTACTCACAAAGGAAATGGCAGAGTTTCATAACCAAAATTTTTCTTATCAAATAGGCGAGGACGACTTATGGTGGCTGATGAGAGGAAGCGCAACAGAGGATGAGCCATCAACAAGGACGATAAATCATTTCCTTGATGTGAGAACGGACAGGGGATTGAATGGAGAAAGTGCCGATATTTTAGCAGGTGCATTAGGAATGATTGAAAAATATATTGTCTCATCAAAAGAATGGGCAACAAATAGTTCCGTTCAAGCAAACTTTATCGGCGAATTTTATAAAAATTCAGCCCTTAATCCTTATGCAAAATTAGCAAAAAATCCAATTGAGATTTCATCAGTTAATACTTGGAGTAAGGCAATTTATTTGTTTATTCAAGGAAAAAGAAAAGAAGCATTTCAATGCCTTGGGCGAATTCTTCACTTATTACAAGATTTAGCGGCACCTACCCACACAAGGAATGATCCTCATGCATTTGGTGATTCTTTTGAGGAATGGACGAGTCAATTTTCTCCCGGATCATTTGATGTGTCATATTTGCTGAAGGGGGCGAGTCCAAAAATATTTTTCCGATTAGAGAATTACTTTGATAGCATGGCGGAATATTCTCAGAGAAACTTTTTTAGCGAAGATACAATAGGAATCCAAAGTGGCTTTTCTTTTCCGGAGATAGATTATTTAGATGTGAGAAATTCAGGAGATTTTTATTATTTAGAAAAAGAAGATGAGTTTGGAAAATATAAATTAGCAAAAATAAAAGTAAATAATGGATTAGTGATATTGAAAAATAATTTTATTTCCATCAATGATGATGATATTTATCAAGATTATTGGCTTCATCTTTCTCGCCAAGCAGTTATTCATGGGGCGGGGTTGCTTAATTTGTTTTTTCAAGAAGCAGAAAGATATAGAGATGATTCTGAATTTTTAAGGCAAAACCAAGAAACAAAAATTTCTAAGATAGGGGGCGGATTGGGCTCTTTTGTTGGTGGTTTAGTAGATGTTATTAGCGGCGATGATGATGAGCAAGAGCAAGAGCAAGAGCAGGAGCAGGAGAAAGAGCAAGATGATTTTTCTGATATTAATTTAGCAAATACTGATGACTTTTTGATTGTCGACTTCAATGATATCGCTGATGAAAGTAATTCGGGGTTAAAAGATGGGGATTATATGACTAATGAGGCGGCATTGCCTATTTTCGCGGCAAATCAAAATCAAAATACGGGACCAAAATTAAATAATTCGCCAACTCCTACTCAAACAATCAAGCCCTTGCCAACTCCTAAAAAATCAATAACTCCCAATCCTTTGCCGTCGCCCTCATCATCTCCGTCTCATACCCCATCACCACCACCAAAATTATCATCTTCAAATTTCAAAAAAGAAATTAATTGGTGCAACCAAAATGATCCAAAAGGAAATGTTTCTCAAAAGAAGGTGATAATAAATGAAGTTGCATGGGCGGGGACTACAAATTCAAGTAATGATGAATGGATAGAATTAAAAAACATTTCGGATGATTATATAAGTATTAAAGATTGGCAGTTATTGGATAAGGCGGGGCAGATAAAAAATCTATTCGGAGATGAGGGGGCGGAAGCAATAATCCCTAAGGATGGATATTTTCTTTTGGAAAGAACTGATGATAGTTCAGTTCCAAGCATTCCGGCAAACCAAATTTTTAAGGGCTCTATTGGAAACAAAGATGAGTTTTTACGATTGATGGACGACAATTGCTTTTTGGTTGATGAGGCGGTTGCCAATACAGAATGGTTGGCTGGCGATTCTTCGGGCAAAAAAAGTATGGAAAGAAATGATGATTTTTTGACTGGCTGGCATACCTATAGCGGGGCGATTAGTAATGGAATTTTTGGAACTCCAAAAAGAAAAAATTCAATGTATTTCCCTCCACCAAAGAATACTGGTGGTAGTGGGGGTGGTGGCTCTTCGTCTAATGGCGGAGGATCATCTTCAAATCAATCTCCCTCTCCATCGCCATCGCCATCACCTTCTCCAACTCCATCATCTTCCCCTTCCCCGTCTCCAACTCCATCTCAATCTCCGCCACCAATTAATAATTCAGAAGGGACAAGCGAGATATTAATATCAGAATTTTTATATGATGCTTCGGGAACGGATGATGGCTGGGAATTTATTGAATTATATAATCCAAATGATGAGCCAAAAAATGTTGATGGCTGGTCATTGAAATTAATAACAGAAAAAGGAGGGGCGACAACGACAGAAAAGACGATAGCAAAGATTGGGTCAAAATCAGAGGATATTGTTGATATATTGCCCAAAGGATTTTTATTGGTTGGTCTCAATAATTATGATTTTCTAAATTATGAGGGTGTAGTAGCCAGTATTTTAAGGTCATCTTCTCTCGGGCAGACGAGCGGGGCTTCTTATAGAATAATGCTTCTAAACAAGGACGATGAGATAATTGATCAAATTTCATATATTGATTTGTCTGTTGAGGAGGGAAAAAGTTTGGAGCGAAAAGCGACAAAGGATTCCACATCTGAAAGTATGGCAATCGGTGGCGATGAGGAGAAAATGGGAAATGGATATGATACTGGGGGAAGTCCGGATTTTTTGGAAAGAGATATCCCTCAACCACAAAATCATTTCAGTTTGCCTGAGCCAAGATTTCGTCCGCCAAAAATAATATTTGAGGATGATTATTTAAGAGAGAATGATGGTATGCCAATAATTTCTTTCTCATTAGATTCGGCAACTACAAGCAGGGTAAGTTTTGTTTTCAAATATTCAACATCTTCAGCCACCGCGACAGAGGATAATTGGGAAAATCTGAAAGAATTAGATGATTTCATCATTAACAAAAAAGAAGAAAATGATTTTGAATTATGGTTGAAAAATTTTTCTCCCGGGGAATATTATTTTTTGGCGAAGGGGTTTGACCAAGAAGATTGGAGTGGAGAGATGAGTGATGTTTATTCAATAAATCTTTCAGAATGTGTTCTCAAAATATCAAACAATATCGGACATAACTATATTAAGGATGTTAGTTTTTATTCTTGCCTCGGGAATTATTGGTTGGATTTTTCAGTAGATTCTGAAATAAGGGATTTTCTAACTAGCAATGATTTGGCGATGGGACTTCACTTTTTCAAAAATAAGTCAGAAGGAGAGGTTTGCCATGATAAGGAAACTTGCTTTCAAGGATTTTTTGAACCCAGGCCTTATTCTATATCTTTAAAAAATATTGGGGAGGCAGATAATGTTTTGGTTGGAAGTAAGAGTCAAGGATTTTCTGAGAAAGATTTTATTTTGGGAAGCAATAAGATTTTTCATTTAGAAGTAAATGGATATTATGATGAGAATTTAAATTTTCAAGATAATGATTTTGTGAATGGAGATTATATTTCCCCATCAATTTTTTCTTGGAATGGAAATAATCCTTGGTGGAAAAGGATTGATGATTTTTTAGCAAATGATTTTATTGTTTTTGAACCATCGCCATTCAGTGAATTATCAATTGAGCCAATTTCTTTTTCGGCTGAATTTGATGAAGGAAATAATAAATTTGATTTTTCGCTATTGATTGATGATAGTGAAAATATTGACGAAGTAGAATATGAAGTGAGATATTCAGAAAATCAATTAGTGAATGAGGCGAGTTGGGAGCAGTCTGCCGTCTTAAAGAAGGGGGATATCGTTCAAGTTGGGGAAAATAATTTTTCGGCAAGTGCGAGTTCTTTTGATAGAGAGAAAAAATATTTCTTTGGGTTAAGAACAAGTAGGGGTGATAGATATTCTTCAATCATAAAGTCGGAGGCGGTGATTCCTTATCCATCCTTGAATTGCTCTCTTTATTCTCAAGTTCCAGTGATTTGTGATAGTTTTGATGATTATGAGGTGGGAAGTAAATTGTCGGGTCAGAATGGATGGAGTGGAAATGATGAGTGGAAAATTTCTAATGAGATTGCCAAAAGGGGATATTCTTTATTTGGCGAGCCACCAATAAATGAATCTATTGGCATATCAAAGTCATTTAAGAATGACCCAATAGAGGGGAAAATTTCATTTTTTATAAGAAAGAATAGTGATGGGGCATTGCCAAGAATAAAGATTGATGCTATGCATGATTTAATTATTTGGCAAGAGTTGTCTGATAATAAGATTTTTTTGAAGCATGGAGCGACTAAATTATTTTATCCAGAGGCGAATTTTGAATATCATCATGGTTGGCAGAAGTGGTCTATATTATGGAGTGCGAAAAAAAAGTATTTGAGATTTAAGGTAAATGATTTGGATTGGATGGAGATTCCATGGATGGATAGTCAATATGGCATCCAAGGAATATCATTCTCCGTCGCCAGAGGCGATATCATAATTGATGAGATTGTTCCGGATTTGTAGGGGTAGTGCTGCCATCTTTGGCGGATGATCTAAAATAATGACAAGAAGAGCATCCCGTCTCAGCCGCATTGAAATTGGCAAAGCAGGGAGGAGTTTTTAATTTTTTACAGCACTCTTTTTGAAGAGTGTTTTTTTGTTTGTTTTTGATGATAAAAAATACTTAAATTTTAAGCGAAGTGCAATTTTTTAGGGTCGCCTATGCGACAAAATCAGAACCCTTCTTAGTCCGTCCATTGGTGGATCTTTTGATGAGATTTTGATAAACAGATTTAAGTTTGTGAGGGTGGCGACAGGGCATACAAGATTGATTTTTTCCCCATGTAGTATATAATGATTGCATATATAAACTATTTATAGTTAATAACTAATCATGAACACTACAATTTTAAGCAAAAAAGATGCTAATATTATAGAGCAGATTATATTAAAATATGGGCGAATAGTTTCAACCGATGATTTAATGTCCGTATTTACGAACAACTACAGCAAGGCCTCTGCTCATAACAGAATACAAACTCTTTATAGGGCGGGTTGGTTTTTGCGAATCAAAAGAGGGCTATATCTAATAATTGAAAACCTGACCTCAAGGTCAATTAGTGATGTTTCGTTATTGATAATTGCTCAATCCTTAAATAAAGAATCGTATATTTCACTGGATAAGGCCTTAAATTATTATCAAATGTTTGATCAGCATTCTACAAGTGTAATAGCCGTAAATAATAAATTCAGCAAAAAGTATAAGTTTGAAAAATATAATATTAGATTTGTTAAAGTTAAATCAAAATATTATTTTGGGTTTATTCAAATTAGACAAAATAACAAATTAGTAAATATAGCCACCAAAGAAAAAGCTCTTATTGATTATCTATATTTGGATAAAAGTTTTTATTCGGTTAGTTTGGTATTTGAAAAAATAAAAGAGCATAAGAGAGATATAGATTTTAATAAGTTGCAGGAATATGCCCTAAGATATGGAATTTCTATTCAGAGAAAAATAGGTTTTCTTTTAGACCAAGTAAATATTGATACAAGTAAATTATTTGAAAAATCAAAACAGAAAAAGGGGTTCTCAAGATTTACCAAAGAATCAAAAAAATTCAATGCCAAATGGCGAATATATTATGATGATAGAATTATTAAATAGAGAAAATCTAATTTTATTGAACAAAAAATTAAAATATCCACTAGCCATTGCTGAGAAGGATTATTTTCTAGCCCTAACTTCAAAGATAATTTTTGATTCCTCTTTGAAGAATAAACTAATTTTTAAAGGCGGCACTGCCCTCTATCATGTTTATTTGCCTCAATTAAGATTTTCTGAAGATTTAGATTTTTCTAGTGGCTCTCAGGAGATTAGTCTTGAAGAGGCAAAAGAGGTTTTTTCTAATTATGATTTTTTAGAGGTAAAAAAAGATTATATTTCTCCAGCAACAATAAAAATTGAAAAATTACAGTATAAGGGTCCTCTTAATCAACCGAATTCATTAAAAATAGAGATTGATTTTTTACAAAATGTTGTTTTGCCCCCTCTTGAATTAAACTATGAAAATGTCTATGGGATAAAAACAAAAGTAAGGGTTATGGATATAAGAGAAATTACAGCTGAAAAAATTAGAGCTATGAATGATAGAGTAAGATATAGAGATTTTTATGACTTCACTATGATATTGAAGAAAATAGGCGTTGATTTAGATGAGGTTTTAGATTTGATGAGAATAAAAGAAATTCGCCAACCAATTATTAAGCAAAATATTTTAAATAATTGGGATTTAGCCAAACAAGAAAAAATAAAAGATTTTACTACTATTCAATATAATGAAGAATTAGACAGCGATGTAATAAAGAGAGAGTTAGAAAAACTTAGTTTTGATAAAATTATGGGATAGATAATAACAATAACTTCATACGAAATGACAACCTCAATAATTTAAATACTTTTTGTTTTTTCTAAAACTCAAATTTGGGGGTCGGATAGTGAATAGAGTTAGAACTGAAATAATGAAGCAAGAATATCTAAATATTCCGATTTATTGATAGATTTTACTAAAAACTGGCGGGGAACGAGCATTAACTATTTCTTTTTTTGGTGCTTTGTGGCATCAACGAGAGAAAATGTCCTTGCTTTGCCTTTATAAGGCGGAGTCCTGTCTCCTTTGGAAAGAGTAATTTCTTTACCCTTAAATCCCTTCGGCTCATATTGACCCGAACGAGGAGCAGGATATCCCGTTTTAGTTTTAATATTTTTCATAATATTATTACCTTAATTATAAGGACTTCGACCGAGCCCCCACCTCAAAGCAGAATTATATTTTACTTTGAGGAGGGAGGCGAAGCCCTTAAAATTGGGATACTCCCCGCCAGTTTTTAATAAAATATCAAATTTATTCTATCAAAATTTTAATAAAATGCCTAATAAAAGTCTTGTCCAATACAAGATGAGCCCCAAATGAGTATTGATTACAATACAAAATGAGCCCAAAACAAGCCCATTTTGTAAAAAATGTGAGTTTAGGCATA
>JBFFCO010000024.1:0-9664 GCA_041559835.1 Minisyncoccia bacterium
AAGATGAAAGAAGAGGCATTAGAGACTATTAAGGAGGAAGATGTAGAAAAGAAAATGGGTGAAATTTTAGAATAGAAAATGGTGAAAGAATAAAAACATCAAATCCTAAAAAACCGCCCGAAAGGGCGGTTTTTTAATTTAAACACTTTGCTCCATCATGAGATGCCTGCCTTCGCAGGCATGACAAAGAGAGAGTCAGACATGACAAAGGAAGGGGGTAGGCATGAAATTCACCATGTCACCCCCGCGAAGGCGGGGGTCTAAAGAATAAGAAAAACACCCCGCCTTCGCCAAGGCTTCGGCGGGCAATGCCCGTCTCATCCACGTTGAAATTGCTTCGCAATTTCTTTCGTGGCGATCCACCCCTCTATTAGAAAGGGTGGCACATCCGCCCATGGCGGAGAATTGTTTTAAAAAATTGATAATGAGGGGGGAATTTGGTATAATTAGATAAATTAAGGGATGGATAATAACAATATGACTTATTATAAAGGCATATCAATGCTCTTATCAATTATATTAACACTTGTTTTTTCGGGACAAGTGGTTTTTTCAGCAAATTTAAATGAGTTGCAAGAACAAATCAAAGAGAAACAATCCGCATTAGAAAAATTAGAGAAAGAGGAAAAAAAATACAATGAGGAATTATCAAAAACCCAAACAGAAAAAAAGACATTATCAAATGAAATATATAGAATTAGAAATGAAATAAATGGATTAAACTTTAAAATAAAAGTAAATGAGGCACAAATAGAAACATTAGGATTAGAATTGAAAAAGTTAAATATAGAATCACAAAGCACAGAGGAAAAAATAGAACTAAAAAAGGTTGTTTTGGCGAAATCATTAAGGAGTTTATATGACTTAGAAAAAACAGATACAGCAATAGGCATTATATTAACAGACAACGAATTATCTGATAAAATGTTGGGTATTGAAAATGTCTTGGGTTTTGGGGAAACAATAAAGGAGGATTTGAGTGAGTTGAAAGATTTGAAAAATAGACTTGAGGAGCAACAAGAAGATACAAGAAATAAAAAATCAGAGAAAGAATATACAGAGAAAAATCTTATAAACAGAAAAGAAATAACATCTAATCTTGAAAAAGAAAAAGATGTCTTATTAGTGGAGACCAAAAATCAAGAAAAAAATTATCAAAATCTATTAGATGAGATAAGCAAACTTCGTGAAGAAGTAGAATCTGAAATTATCTTATTAGAAGAAACATTAAGGGCTCAAATTGACCCAAGTATGCTTCCAATGGAAATTCCGGGAATATTAGGGTGGCCAGCAGATGGTCGATTGACTCAAGGATATGGAGAGACGAAAGATGCAAAATATTTTTATTCAAGAGGAATTTATAAAAGCCCGTTTCACAATGGAATTGATGTTGCCGCCTACTTAAGCACACCAATAAGAGCGGCTGAGGCAGGAGAGGTTGTCGCAACAGGAAATCAAGATAGATATTGTTATAAGGCGGCTTATGGCAAATTCGTTGTTATTCAGCATGATAATAATCTGACTACTCTATATGCTCATTTATCATTGTCCTCGGTCAAAGTTGGTAATATTGTAGAAAGAGGGGATTTGATAGGGTATATGGGCAATTCTGGGGCTTCTACGGGCTCTCATTTACATTTTTCCGTCTATTTTAGCCCAACATTCAGAATGACAAGCAGTAAGTATTGCGGGCCAATGCCCGCCGGTGGTCCAGTAAATCCATTGGGGTATTTAAAGAGGTAGGGGCAATAATAAAACTATGTCAAGTATTAAAAAAATAATCTTATTATCAATAATAATTATTATGGGGTGGGGGAGTGTGGCAACTGCCTCTGTTTCTGATTGGGAAAATGTATTAGACGAGGATAATTTTAAATCTATTTTGCCAACCGATATAAAAAACTCATTAGAGAAAATTGAGAATTGGCTATCAGAAAAAACAAAATTTATAGATGAGCAAATAAATATAAAGGATAGATTAGATGATATTAAAGATAAGATTAATTTAAATAATCTGGATACAAACTTAAAAGATTTTTTTAAGAATATATTTGATAAGTTAGTTTCGCTATCGGGTGGCATTCTTGAATTTATAAGAAAGATATTCCCAAATTTATGAAGCAGCCATAACCAAGATACCCCCTCCGCCTATGGCGGATAATACTCCGGCGGAGAAAAACACCCCGTCCCGCCAGAGGCGGACCACCCCTCTATAGAGGGGAATTATAAGACCCGCATCTCTTTAGACCCCCCGACGAAGTCGGGGGGAGGTGCGGGGGTTGATATTAATAAATAAAATACAAAACAAATGAATAAAGATAAAGAATATAAAAACTTAAAGGCGATTATTGCGGCTGGCGGGATGGGAACAAGATTTTTGACGGCAACAAAAGTAATCCCAAAAGAGATATTGCCAATAGTAGATAAGCCAATTATTCAGGTATTATCAGAGGAATTAGTTGAATCTGGTGTGACGGATATAATATTAGTCACGAGAAAAGGTGGTCAATCAATTGAAAATCATTTTGATTCAAATTTTGAATTAGAATTTGAATTAGAAAAATTAGGCAAAAAGGATTTATTAGAGAAGGTATTAGAAACAAGTAAAATGGCAAATTTTATAAATCTTCGTCAGAAAAAATTTATGCCTTATGGCAATGCCACTCCTTTGAGGATAGCAAGCGAATTAGTAAAAAATGATGAGATTTTTTTCTATCTTTATGGGGATGATATCACGATGTCTGAAATTCCCGTATGTCAGCAACTTCTTGATGTCTATCAAAAAAATCCTGATGTTGCAGGTGTTATTGCCGTAAAAGAAATTGATAGAAATCTTGTTAGCAAATATGGAATTGTGAAAGTAATGGACGGAACAAAAAATGTATTAGAAAAAATTGTAGAGAAGCCATCAATTGAGGATGCCCCTTCAAATTTAGTCTCATTTGGTAGATTCTTATTTACTCCAAAAATATTGCCAATAATTGATAAGTTGAAAGAGGGGAAGAATGATGAACTTTGGTTGGTAGATGCAGTGAGTATTTTAGCTAAAGAAGAAAAGGTTTTGATTCACAATATTGAAGGAAAATGGCTCACAACTGGAGATCCATTAAATTTTCTAAAAGCTAATTTAGAATTTGCCATTAAAAGAAAAGACATCGGCGATGATTTAAAAGATTATATTAAGAAATTATTAGATTAGGCGGGGAAGAGATGATTTCCGCTATATATTAAATAAAAAAAGCATATCTGTCGCAAAACATACATTGTGCGACAGATACAATGCCATTCCCCCTATATTAGATTATCCACATTGACAATGGATTTGTTGTGAGTATAATAAAGACATCCTTAGAAAAGATCGCGCTTCGCGGTCTTTTCCTTTTTTTCAAATCTATTATTTCTGAATTCTAAGGCGGATATTATTAATATTAATAAAATCAACGGTATTTGAGTCTTCGGCTACCAACCTTCTTAATTTTGTAGAATAGCGAGAATAAAAATGTCTTTTCCCTGCCCGCATCTTTTTGGGGCTAGAAACAATATGAATTTTAACTCCTTTCTTATATAAATTTCTGATTAAAAATTCAAAATCGCCATCACCTGTAAAAATATAAAATTCATTTCCCTTTTCGCCTAAATCCATAGCATCAACGGTTAAATCAACATCACAATTAGATTTCTTTCTATATCCCATATCAACCATTTCAATTATTTTCTCACTACATTTAGGACAAGAGATATTTAAGGTTTTGTCTTTGTTTTTATAAGCAATAGATATTTTAGAACGAACCAAGCAACCTAATTTTTCTAAATTTTCAAATAATTGAGCTGACTCAACATCGCCCTCGTCAATTCCTGTATATAAAAATACTTTCTCACAATTCCAATTATTAGTTAAAAAGTTATAAAGTTTTTCCCAAGATATTTCAAAACCAAGCAATTTTTTAGTTGTTGTATCCGTGTTTTGAACATCTATAAAGGCATATTTTTTCATGATTTAATTGTATCATTTTTTAACTTAATTAAAATAATCCCACCACTCCCCTATCGGATTATACATAATTAAGCAGTCGTTTTGTTTTTAAGAGATATATTAATTAAAAAATAATTATTATGATATTTACGAATCAAAATGGCAAATCGTCATCATGGTTAATTTCATCATTTAATTTTTCTTTAGGCTTGACCACCCAACCATTATCTTTGTTTAATTCATATTGTTTTAAGTAAGAATTCTTAATCATTTCAGGATTTTCTTCTGAAATATATAACTCAGGCAAAGATAATATAACTAATTCAATTATACTTATGTTTTTATAAGTTATTAGTTTATAAAATCCCGGATTGTCTATGGCAATGGTCGTTCTGTCGGTGTGCCTAATATTTTCAATTTCATTATTTAATTTTTTAGATTGCTTAACTAGATCGCTTAATAAAGATCCTAATTGTGCTTGATTGTTTTTTTCTGCCCATTTTTCTGCCACAAGATTGCAAATTCTCTCTGCATAATTTTTATTATGAGATCTCTTTGATGGATCGCTGAAGATTATCTGCAAAATATCTGCGGAAATTCTAGATGCTGTTTCTAAACTCCCCGAGCTAATTCTTCTCGCAGAATAAAAATCTTTTAGCTTATTTTTTAAATTTCTTTCTTTAATAAGGGACATTATCGATTCTAATCCAGTTAATTCTTTTTGAAAAATCATGAATCCATGTAATTTAAAATAACCGCCCTCTTCATTAAATATATTCATTAATTCTTTTTTTAAATCCTTTCTTTTATTATTTTTTGAAAAAATGATAAGAAACTCTATCAAATCAAAAAGTTTTATATCGCTGTAACTGCCATTATCGCTATTATCATAAAAATCGAAAGATTTACAATTAAAAAATTCATCAAAGTCATATCCTAACTCTCTTGAGCTAAAATCTTTTAAGGCATTTTTACAGAAGTAGACTTTTTTGCTATCTTTGTTATCTACTAAAAGAAATTTTTCCAAATAAGCATGCGAGCTAGCAATATGTTCTATAAATACCTGCAGTCTTTTTCTAAGAAAATCGGAAAGAAACATGCCTTCTTTGTCTCTGTTTTTAGAATTATAATATCCATATCCAAAACTAAGTCTTCGAATGCTTGAATGAGATAAGTTTCTTTTTGAAAATAATTCCATATTTTTTACAAGTAAAAATATTTGAGCAATCTCGTTGCTTTTTCACTGTTAATTAAATTCTATCACAAATAAGTATATTTTCAAAACCAAAAAATTATTCTCTAATAACTCTGAGGACTTCTTCTATTGTGGTCATCCCTACCCTTGCCTTGCGAAGACCATCCTCAATCATAGAAATCATTCCCCTATCTCTTGCCATTCTCTTTAAATCATCCAATGAAAAATCTGGATTATTGATAAATCTTCTAATATCTTCGTCTAAATCCAAAACCTCAAAAATACCAATTCGCCCTTGATAGCCGGTATTACCACATGTTTGGCACCCCGCTCCCTTGTAAAGTATTTTAGGTAAATCTATTTTTTTATCATCCATCGCAAAACTCATAAATTGAATTTTTAAATTTTCTAACTCCTCTTCTGTGGGAGTATATGACTGAATACATTCAGGACAAATTCTTCTTACCAATCTTTGAGCAATAATAGTATTCAAAACCGCTCCCACCAAAAAAGAAGGGATTCCCATATCAACCAATCTTGGAATAGATGTTGGGGCATCGTTCGTGTGGAGAGAAGACAAGAGTAAATGACCGGTGAGGGCAGAATGAACAGAAATTTCTGCAGTCTCCTCATCTCTAATTTCTCCAACCATAATGATATCCGGGTCTTGACGAAGAATAGCCCTTAGCCCAGAGGCAAAAGTAACACCTGAAATAGGATTGATTTGAGTCTGATTTATATATTTAATATCATACTCAATAGGGTCTTCAATCGTAACAATATTAACTTGGGGTTGATTTAAAATATTTAAAATTGAATAAAGAGTAGTTGTCTTACCAGAACCAGTCGGACCAGTCACCAAAATCATTCCATAAGTTCTTTTGATTGATTGAGAGATAGTCTTTGCTGTTTCCTCAAGCATTCCCAATTCTGAAAAACTCATCGGCTTAGCGGTAGATTTCAAAAGTCGCATTTCAACTTTTTCTCCATAAAGAGTGGGCATTATAGAAACACGAATATCAATCACCTCCCCTAATGCCTGATATCTAAATCGTCCGTCTTGTGGCTTCTGATGTTCGTCAATTTTTAATCCAGCCAAAAGTTTTACTCGGGCAACGATTGCCGGCTGGACTTCTTTTCCAATGCGAATTATTTCTTGTAAAATTCCGTCTATTCTAAACCTGATTAAAATATTATCGCTAAAAATTTCAATGTGAATATCTGATGCATTCAAAGACGAGGCATAATTTAAAATATTATTAACAATATTGATAATTGATAATTCTGTTGCAATATCTTTTTCTTCCTTTTTTTGAGCTCTAATTTGAGTGCTCGCCCTCACATTTTCCTCTATTGCTTTTTTAAAATCTTCAACTACTTCCTGCCCATAGAGAGAAAATACATAATTTAATTCTGAATCTGAAACTAAAAACGGTTTAATGCTTGCCCCTAAATATGTCTCTATAAATGATATTGTTTCTAAATCACTTGGGTCTTCCATTGCCAAAAAAACTACCCCTGATGGATCCTTGTCAAAAACTACTATTTTTCGAGCTCTTGCTATTTCCTCTGGCAAAAGAGATAATATCTCTTTTTTGAGTGGTCTGCCTCTTAATTTTGCTACTGGTGTTTGGAAGAAATCGGAATAGATTTGAAATAGATAATCTTGAGTAATTAATTTTCTTGATACTAAAACATCGGCCAAATTTTGGCTTGTTCTTTCGGCATACTCTGATGCTTCTGAGAAATCTTTCTCATCAACCAAATGCCCATCAACGAGTATTTCCTTTAATTTAATTATTGGCAATCTTACCGGCATATTTAATGTTATTATGAATTATATAGTGCTTATATTATTATAAACTATTTTCAGCACCCTCGTCGCCAAGGGCGACGAGGGTATCTGCGGCATCTTTTCTTGATATTACCTATTATAAACTAAATTTAAAATAAATAAAAAAGGCGGGGGAGTTTGGTTTATCCTCACTCCCCCACCCCACCTTAATAATCGGCTTTTAAATAATGAACAAAAGCCATCTCCTCATTATCAAAACGGGTAATAACTGCATATCGTGTTTCTTCATGAATCTTATCGTTTTTGTTATTGTAAAATATTATTTGGGTTTGTCCATCCTTCAATTCTAAGTGTTCTATTTTCGCTACTTCAGAATTAGCATTCAACCATTCGGCTTTCCTTTTTTCTACATCATTATTCCTTAGAACCATAATAAGTATGAACTTTTTAGCAGTAGCAGAACCATCTTGCCTGATAATTTCAACATTTTTAAAACACACACTATTAAAACCGCTCCCTTCCATCAAATTTTTATTATCCAATTCGGTGATGGCAATGTTTTCTTTATGCCATTTCTTAATCAACCCCCTTTCGGACAAATATCTCCTTATTTTATCAATCGGGATATGTTTAATGATCTCAGACAGATTACCACCAAGTAAATGTGTTATTATTATGTCCTCTGGGATTAATTTCAGAATCAATCTAAAAAACCACTTTTTTAAATTTTTCATTTTATCCTCCTACGGAGCAGTATAGCACATATTTTTTAAAAAGTCAAGAGGGCTATTTTCGTCGTCTATTGTGAAAGGCGGAATGAACCTCCTTCAACTCCTTATTTGTGAGGTGAGTATAAACTTGAGTAGTATTTAAATTTGAGTGACCAAGCATCATTTGAACAGACCTTAAATCCGCCCCATTTTGTAAAAGGTCGGTCGCAAACATATGGCGAAGAGTATGAGGAGTCACCTTCCTCACAATTCCCGCTTTCGTAGCATAATGCTTAATCAACCTCTGAACAAGGCGAGGACTTATTCCCCCCAAAACCTTTGGATTATTTGCCTTTGAATAACTCACAAATAATGAGTCTTCTAAGTCCCCTCTTTTATCAAGATATTTCTTTATCAATTCTCTTACGATTTTCGAAAGAAAAACAACTCTTATTTTGCCACCCTTTCCAAGAACACTGAACTCCCCCGTTTTTAGATTTACATTTTCTTTCTTCAATGAGCAAAGTTCTGATATTCTCATTCCCGTTGAAAATATAGTTTCTAATATCGCTTTATCTCTAATAGAAATAATATCATTGCCATCAGGGGCTGATAATAATCTTTCCAAATCAGAATAACTTATCATTTCAATTTCTCTTTCGGGCAATTTACTTAGATCTATATTATCTGGCGACAATGATTCTTGCCCTATCTTAACTAAATATCTCAAAAATCCTCTCAATGCAATAATGTAATAGTTTTGAGTTGCCTTCTTCAATCCCCCATCATTAATTCTATTTAAATAAAGACGATATTTTCTTATTATTTCTGCATCAATTTGTTTAACTGAAATATCATCTTTCTTTTTATCAAAACTTTTCTCTAAAAAATCAACCAATTTTTTTAAATATTGATTATAATTTTCTATTGTTTTTCTGCTTCTCCCCTTTTCTATTTCCAAATATTCTAAATATTGGCTTATCGCCCTCATCAAATTCATATTTTTATTATTTATATTTAATTCATTTCACTCTTAATCTTTCGTATTCATCGACTGAAACTTTAATATCATTCAATATTTTTCTAAGAAGACCCCTGCTAATTTCTTTGCTATGAATTGGAATCACGGTTGTCCTGCCATCAGAATGAAAAAAGAAAACATGAGATCCCTCAGCATCTCTTTCTAAAAAACCAAGATTTAAAATAATCTTAACCAATTTTTTTGGTTTTATTGGAATCAATTTAGGCATGTTTTAATTCTAAATTTTGAATGCCAATAAATTTAGTCCTTTCAATTTCTTCTTTATCAATATTCCTCAAACATAAAATCAAAACTTCTTGTAAGTTCTTTATCATTTCTTCTTGACTTTTCCCTTGAGCATGACAGCCGGGTATTGTTGGAATAGACCCAACAAATATGCCATCCTCGTCTTGCTCTATATATATCGTAAAATTATTTTTTTTCATATTATACCTATATTTTATCACAAATTTATTATTTTTAAAAACAATTTTTCGTCTTTTTTCTTAAAAGGGCTTATCATTGCTAATCTTAAATTTTTTGGGTTAAATAATTCCTTTGACAAAGACAAAACATCCCCTATCTTCACAGAATCAATTTCCCTCAAAACACTTGCAAGAGAAAACATCTCTCCTCTTAATAATTGATTAAATCCAAAAAATGACCCCCAATCATCGGATGTTTCTAATCCCAAAATTAATTTTCCCTTTACAAAATTTTTTGCTTTTTCAAACTCTTTTTTGCTAATCAACCCCGAAGAAATATCTTTTAATTCTTTCTTAATTTCTGATATAACTTTTTCTGTCTTATCTAATCCCGCTCCTCCGTAAATACCAAAATGTCCATATTGAGAAAAATACGAAGAGAAACAACCAATATAATAAGCTGCTCCTAAATTTTCACGAATGTTAAGCCAAAGACGAGAACTTGTTCCTCCGCCTAAAATAGCGGATATTAAATTTAAAGTTGG